>JACREZ010000018.1 GCA_016212665.1 Ignavibacteriota bacterium | reverse complement strand
TCAAAGTTGTTAAGAGGTAATCCATATGTTCACATTTTCTCATAGTAATCATTTGTAACACTATTTTTGTGCTTTGGCGTTATGAAACTATGTATGACTATCGGTAAATCGACTTTTTACACAGTCTCCATTCCTTTGGGACAAATCCGAAATTCAAAAAAACTAAACTACCGTTTTCAGGTGAATTTGAACGTTTGAACATTCGAGATTAGAATTTGTTTAGAGTTTCGATATTATGATTTAGGATTTTTTCCTTGAAATTACATGCTTGCGTAACTTCAGTGAATAAGTAATATGCACGTCTGCTAATCAACTAACATTCACCACATCTTTGATAGGTAGTCTTTTCGGACTACCTATTTCATTTCTACTGAACACTTTCCGGAATAATTCAAATGAAAGGGCTATTGATACAAGTCGCTTCTTCATGTAAATTGTTGATGAATTTAATCGTTCACTTTTTAGAAAGATGAAGTTCACTAATTCACAAATCAACTAAACAATTTATGTGTGGTATTTATGAAACGCTTTTATATTTTTCTACCTGATGTTATTGTATTTCTCGTGTTATCTCTAGAGATCAATAATGCACAAACTCCAAATTATCTTTGGGCAAAACGAGCCGGTCAAGGATTTTCCGAATTTGGCAACAGCATTGCCCGCGATGCATCCGGAAACACGTATGTAACAGGAGATTTCATCAGCAATCCGCTTCTCTTTGATACAGTGGTCGCTCTCCACGACAATTCAATGGACTATAATTACTTTCTGGTGAAGTATGATTCATCAGGAAATGTGTTGTGGGCAAAGACATCTACATTAACAAATCAGGGGAGCGAAGGATTGGATGTTACTGTTGACCAATCAGGAAACGTCTATGTGACAGGAACCTTTCTAAGCAGTATAATTCAATTCGACACTACAATTCTTTTTAATAAACGGGCGGGAACGTATGATATTTTTGTTGTAAAATACAATTCCAATGGAAATGTTATTTGGGCAAAAAGTGCCGGTGGAAAACATACAGACTTTGCTTACGGAATTACTGTTGATAGAAGTGGAAATTGTTATGTCACAGGGTCATTCTTCAGTACAATAATATTTTTCGATACAGTTCTGATTCCAAACACGAATCCCAATATCACGACAGAAGATTTCTATCTTGTGAAATATGATAGTCTGGGAAATGTTCGTTGGGCTAAAAGTACAATAGGAAACGGCAACGAACAGGGGAGAAGCGTCTCTGTGGATACGTTAGGTCATTGTAATGTAACAGGATATTTTACATCAAGCGTAACTTCCTTTGATACCATACAGGTATTTAATTCAAACATTGCCGGAGGTTCATCAGACATCTTTTATGCTCAATACGATACAGCAGGTAAAACACTTTGGGCTAAGGCAGTCGGAGGATTGGCAAATGATATTGGTTATCGTATCGTATCGAATAATGCAGGATTCAGTTATATAACAGGATATTTCAGGAGCGAAAGCATTTTGTTTGACACTATTCCTTTGTTCAATGCAAGTGCAGGCGCCGGACCATCGGATTACTATGTTTGTAAGTTTGACAGAAATGGAAATGTTGTATGGTCAGTCAGTGGCGGCGGAGAAGGTGATGAGGAAGGTTTAGGAATCTCATTGGACAGAAAAAATAATTGTTACCTGTCCGGGTATTTCACGAGTGACAATTTTCTTGTTGGTTCTTTTCCACTTATGACTCAAGGAAGCGCTGATATTATGATAATAAAATATTCATCAAGAGGTACACCAATGTGGGTAAAAAGTAATGGTGGAAATAGTTTCGATTTCAGCAAGGACATTGTTGCCGATAACGAAGGAAGAACGACTCTCACCGGTGGTTTTGATAGTAATCCAATCCCCTTCGATACGCTGCTCCTTGTTTGTAACGGAAGCGATGATTTTTTTATCGTACGACTTGAGAAGGATATGCTTTCAAAAGAGATTCTTTTCTCTGTGACTTCAAAATGGAATTTGGTTTCGGTACCTCTTACCGTAAATAACAATTCAGTCTCCACACTTTTTCCCGGGGCAATTTCACAGGCGTTCGCGTTTCAAGGAATGTACGTTGCGAGTGATTCCTTACTGAATGGAGTAGGTTACTGGTTGAAATTTGCATCACCAATGGATGTGGAAATGTTTGGTTATGGCGATGGAACAGATTCATTCGCCGTAAGGGAAGGTTGGAATTTAATCGGCTCAGTATCTGATGTTATTGATGTTACTACGATTTTATCTGATCCACCGGAACTTATAACGTCTCAATTATTCGGATATTCGGCTGGTTACTATAACGTTGATTATATCGAACCCGGACATGGTTATTGGGTTAAAGTGAACCAGGACGGATACTTGATACTCACTTCTGAACAAACAAATGCGTCGAATAAAATAAAAATTGTCGCATCAAACGAATTACCTCCACAGCCACCCGAACCTGAAAAGGTGGAAGTGATACATCAAGCACCCATTCAATTTCTGTTAGAACAAAATTATCCCAATCCATGTAATCCATCAACGATGATAAACTATCAGTTGCCTGTAGATAGTTTTGTCTCGTTAAGAATTTTTAACACGATGGGGCAGGAAATTCAATCGCTTGTTTCGAGTGTTCAAGAAGCAGGATATTATTCGGTAAGTTGGAATGCAAGTTTGCATCCGAGTGGTATCTACTTTTACCGTCTTGATGCTACTCCAATCATTAGTGAAATCCAAAACAACATTTATTCTCAAGTAGAGAAATTACTTTTATTGAAATAACATATCATTACAATTTCTTGATGCCGCGAGTCTTTCCATGCGCGGCATTTTCATTTTCACAAACGAAATCCTTACTTTGATGCAAGTTCAGTTATTAACAATGGCAACCAAAGCAGAAAACCTCGAACACCTGTATAAACAATTTTCAAAACGACTTTTGAACTTCATCGTCCAACGAGTTAATTCACGCGACGAGGCAGAAGATATTCTCCACGATGTTTTTCTCAAAGTCCATGCGAACATCGAATCGCTGAACGATTCAATGAAGATTGAAAGTTGGTTGTATCAAATCACCCGCAACGCAATCATAGATTATTACCGGACGCGAAAACCGAAAGAGACGCTTCCTGAAAACATCGTCGAAGAAGAAGAGACTGAAAGCGCCATGGAGCGACTCACACCCAGCATCAATCATTTCATCGAACAACTTCCCGAACCATACCGCGAAGCAATTACACTTACTGAACTGCAAGGGATGAAACAGAAAGATTTAGCAACAAAACTCGGCATTTCACATTCCGGCGCGAAGTCGAGAGTCCAGCGAGCGCGCAAAATGTTGAAGGATTTATTCTTCGAGTGTTGTCACTTCGAGTTCGACCGCTACGGAACGGTGATTGACTACCATCCGATTTCATGTTGCTGTTGTGGACTAGCGTGTGAGAATAATTGCTGAATTCTGATTACTGATTTTTTAACACAAAGAACACTAAGAAAATCACAAAGGTCACGAAGATTAAGATTTTTCTTTGTGCGCTTTGTGAAAATGCTTTGTGTTCTTTGTGTTTAATAATTTAGGAATCAAAAAAACTTGTTGCGTCTTTTTCTCCCTTCGTTCGTCTATATATCAAATCACTAATTAACTAATTAACCAATCAACGAACATGGATACGCTCAAATCAGAACAAATCAAACAAGCGGTGCGCGAACGATACAGTGCGATTGCGACCGGAAAATTCTCTTCCTGCTGTGGCGAAAACGCACAGCCGGTAACTCAAACCAAACCTTCATGCTGTTCGACCAAAGAGGCAGATGACTCAGTAGTCAATTACACAAAGGCAATCGGGTATAGCGCAGAAGAAATACGGAACGTGCCTGGCGAATCGAACATGGCGCTTGGGTGCGGCAACCCGACTGCGATTGCAAATCTCAAACCGGGCGAAGTCGTATTGGACTTAGGAAGCGGCGGCGGATTCGATTGCTTCCTCTCTGCTCAACAAGTCGGTGAAACAGGAAAAGTCATTGGCGTTGATATGACGCCGGAGATGCTCAGCAAAGCGCGGCAAAATGCAGTGAAAGGAAATTTCACCAACGTCGAGTTTCGTCTCGGAGAAATCGAACATCTCCCTGTTGCCGATTCATCGGTTGATGTTATTATTTCCAACTGCGTCATCAATCTCTCGACGGAAAAGCCGCAAGTATTTCGTGAAGCATTTCGTGTGCTGAAACCGGGCGGGCGATTAGCAATTTCCGATGTCGTTCTCTCCGCCAAACTTCCCGATGAAATCCTGAACGATATGTCTCTTTACTGTGAATGTACCTCCGGCGCAATCACAATCGAAGAATATCAAACCGAATTACAAAAAGCCGGCTTCACAGAAATTTCCATCAAGCCAAAAGAAGACAGCCGCGAGTTCATCCGCGAGTGGAGAAAAGGAATGAAGTTGGATGAGTTTATTGTGTCGGCGGTGATTGAGGCGAGGAAACTTAGTTGACAGTTTGCCCGCCGTATGAGGGTTGTTGGTTCGTGGTTCGTGGTTCGTGGTTGACAATTGTTTTTGTGCGTGGGTTAGTTGAATGGTTGCAATCTATTTCAAAAACACTTAACTTCTCCATCAATATTGATGAAAAGTTTCTATGTTACAATTAGAAGAAATAAAAGAAACAATTAATTCTCTCCCTCTCGAAGAATATACTCGTTTGCACAGGTGGTTTTCAGAGAAAGATTGGGAGAAATGGGATATGGATAGAATCAGATTCAACATCCGGGAAATTAGATTTCCTTGTTACAGAATCAAACGAAGCTTATAGAAATGCAAGCCTGAAAGAACTGTAAATGCACAAAACAAAAAAAGAATATGCACATTTTTGACAGAGCAGATATAAAGGTAAACGATACTTTCATCAAAAAATTTGCTGAAAGATATGTTCAGCAAAGAACGGCTTCTGTTACACCTGCAAAAACAATTTCAGCCAATTTTCTTTTTAAGAACACTGGATTTGATACAACTGATTTGGAAAAAATAATTACGCGAAACGTTATTGCTGAAGACAAGAAAAGGGAAGCAGGTGAAACACCTGCTGTGTTAAATGATATTTACAGAAGTGATTTAGGTGAACTGTTGCTGACCTATTATTTTGAAGAAAAAATTGCAATTCCGAAAAGATTCAAAATACCAGTTAAAAATCTTTCAGTAAGAGAACTTTCACATTTGCCAGGAAGAGGCATGGATGCAATCGGATACCGACTTGTAGGACAAAAAGTGAATTTATTATTTGGCGAAGCCAAAGTATCACATTCAACTGATAGCCCACCATCCGTAGTTCACCACACTGAGGACTCAATTTATAAAACGCATTTAAAGCATAAGACAGATTTAAGAGCAGTTTTAAAAAAATTGTCAGAATACTACAAGCACTTAATACCAGAAGATGCAGCAATGATAGGTTTTGCAATTTGGGCAATTGAAAATAACAAAGACACGAATTACGAAATCACATTTGGTTGCACATTAGTGAGAGATTCCACTTGTGTTAATGCTGTATCTGATTACGGTAAGATGAAATCAAGTAAAACTGATTTTGAACCTCATGAGGTTCATTTCGGGTTGCTTTCATTTACCGAAAAAACGATTGCTGAAACGATAGAATTATTTTACAAAGCGGTTTACAAAATAGCAGCATAAATTTTCAATGCAGAAACTATTTGACATATTGATTGGACAGGAGAAAATAAAATCTTTACTTCAAAAGAGTGAGGGGAACTACCTATCTTCTCAGTTATTCGGGAAATCAAATGACACCAACGACATTGAGCAAAGAGTAAAATTAGTTTACCTTTTACTCAATGGACTTTATTCAAATAAAATTGAAGATGCAACCAAACTTAAATTAATTGAGAATGAAATTTATGTTTTACTTAAAACTATTGATGTCGCAAAGCAATCCGATGTAAATGTTTTTAATGAGTTAATTGGAGTAAATGAGATAGACCCAAAAACACTCTACTATTTTTATCTTTCTTCCGTAGCTCTTAAATCTGATAGGATAATAAATATTCGTCTTGACTTAAAACCGTTTCAAACTTCCAACGGTTCTTTCAATGGTAACTGGAAAGCAAAGGTTTTAAATAAATCGCTTGAAGCTTTTATTTTGTTAGTTAGAAAAGGCAATGGATTTCAAGACATAAAACTGGCTCTTACAATTGTTGACCAACTTCAAAAAGAGCAAACTGATTTTGAGAAAAATTATTTGTCAACTGTTGATGCTGCAAATGAAATTGATGAAGCATATCAACTATTAGGGTTTTATCATTTATCCAAAGCAATTGTTGAAACTGCAAAATATTTGGAGAATGGATACAACTACAAAGAGAGACTGGGAGTTGTTATCCGGCAACATGTTGATGCTGCAAAAAAATTATTCGCAAGTGTTCCAAGATTAGAAGGCATTGCTACAATTCTTGAAGAAGATTTGAAATTTCTTGAAGGAAATTCTATTTGGACAAAGACAAAATTCAATGATAAGGTTCAACAGCTTTGTAGAATCAAAAGTGAAAATGGATACCTTGAATTGCTACCATCTCAGAGAGATGCTTTGAATAAAAATCTCTTAGATGTTGCTTCAAATGTTACGGTAGTTCAAATGCCTACAAGTGCTGGTAAAACTCTATTGGCTGAATTCAATATTCTTGTAACAAAAGCATTAAAGCAGGATGCAAAAATTATCTATGTTGTTCCTTCAAGAGCATTAGTAAATCAAATTTACTTTGACTTGAAATCAGATTTGGAATCTCTTGATTTAGTAATTGAAAAAACATCTTCTGCAATTGAGGTTGACCCGAATGAAAATACTTTTCTCTCTCAGGATATTGACATCTTAGTTTCAACACCTGAAAAACTTGATTTATTAATTAGAAGAAATCATCCTTCAGTTGAAGATGTTTCACTTTTTATAATTGATGAAGCTCACACAATTCAGAACGGACAGAGAGGAGCAAAACTTGAATTGCTCTTAGCAATTCTAAAAAGAGAAAGACCTTCCGCAAAGTTTATGCTTTTGTCTCCCTTCATTGGTAACTCTGCTGAAAAAATTAAAGAGTGGCTTGGTGGTGGTAACTCAATTGCCATTGATTGGCGACCTTCTGAAAAAATTGTTTTTGGACTTGATGCTGGAAGAAGTAAAAAGCAAGATGTAATAAAGTTTGATATTCTTCCATCCGCTTATAGCACGAATTCTACTGAAAGTAAATTTGAAATATTTAGTCCATATGAATTAAAGAGTGAAACGAAAAAAGACAAATTATTTGAATTCAGCGCAAAACATTTTTCACAAGATAACAAGTGTGTTTTATTCCTATGCGAAGGGAAAGGTTCAGTAGATACAAGAGCAAATTTTCTTCATAATGTTTTGGATACTGAAACTGTATCCGATGAAATAAATCTTGTAAGAAAATTCATTACTGATGAAATAGGAAGAGAAACTACTCTCTCAAAAGTTTTGGAAAAGAGAATTGCTACACATCATGCAGGTTTATCTGATGAGGCAAAACTTTTAGTTGAACATCTGATAAGAAATAGGGAGATAAAATATGTTTGCTCAACGACAACCGTTGCCGAAGGAGTAAACTTTCCAGTATCCTCAGTTTTCTTTGATTCATTTTGGAAAGGAAATGCTCCGATAGATAATAATGATTTTTGGAATATTTCCGGCAGAGCCGGCAGAACTCTTATTGATAATTTCGGGAAAATAGTTCTACCCTTCCATAGTGATGTCAACAAAGTTAAAGGAAAGCAACTATTAATTGATTCGACTAAGGAAATTGCTAGTGTGCTTTCTGAATTATTTGTGAATGGCGATATTATTTTACAGCGACTTAGTCGTTCTAATGCAAACCTAAATAACCTCATCGATAATTATTATAATTCACTTGGTCCGTTAGTTCAATACTTTGTTCACTTACTCACTGTCAGCGAAAATCAAACTTATATTACAGAGATTGAAGATTTGTTTAAAGATACTTTTGAATATTACCAGTTAGATACACAGGAGAACAAAGACAAGTTCATAAGAATTTGCAGAGAAGTTTATAATCATCTTCAAAATAAATACAAAGATAGTAAGGGCATTTTATCTTTTGCAGATAAGACAGGATTTTCAGTACCTTCAGTTTTAGCAGTCATGGCACAAAAGTCAAGCAATCCAACGATTGCTGATTTGAATAGTTGGAAGCCAAATGAAATGTTTAATCCTTCAAACATTAACAACCTTACAGAAAAAATCAAGGTTGTTGCGGCTTTAAGAGAAACTAAACTGGGTACAGATAATAATCAAGCACCTTTTGAGCCAGAGCATATTGCTAAAATATTAGTTGGTTGGGTTGCTGGTTCAAAGATTGATTTATTATCAAAGATCCATCCATCCTTCCAACTAATGACTGATGCTAACAAACGAATAAATGAGTTTGTCCACAAGATGCACGATATTCGTTTTAAAGCATCTTGGGGTTTGAGTGCATTAGAGGGAATCGTGAAAGGTAATGAGGAGGAGATAAAGGATTCATTTATTCCATCTCTGATTTATTATGGCGTTGACAATGAAAAATCTCTTATCCTAAGAATGGTTGGTGTTCCACGAATTTTATCATTCTCATTATCTCAAATTATTGACAATCCAATCAACACATATAGTTTTCCTGAAATTCGCAAAATGGTAAAGGGGTTAAATAATTCTGATTGGGATTCAATCAAACCAAAAAACTCATCATTAACTGGAAATGAATGGAAGAGAATTACAGAAATATTAGTCCACTAAAATGGATTCCCCCCCACACACAAGATGCGGGGAATTAACCCCTAAAAGATTAAATCGGTTGGACTATTTCCAAGGAGTATTTTTCAACTTAAAGAGATATGAACAAGAAAGAACGAACAATTTATGAACAAGCGATTAAAGACCATCCCAAAATTTAAGAACGAAGACGAGGAACGTGAGTTCTGGGCAACTCACGATTCGACGGAATATGTCAATTGGAATAAAGCAAACCTGCAAACAACTATTTCTCCTAATTTACACCGAAGCGTAAAAACTATTTCGTTACGTCTTACCGAATCAATGCTGGATAATCTCCGTGTCATGGCAAACGAACGGGATGTTCCCTATCAATCACTTATTAAAATGATTCTTCAGGAGAGAATTAAGCGAGAATTGTATTCTTAGAAAGCTTTGCATTACCTCCAATTCGTCATGCCGAACTTGTTTCGGCATCTAAACAAGCGCTGATAGACCCTGAAACAAGTTCAGGGTGACGGCGTTGTAAGGATTTGCAAAGCCTTCTCTTAGTTTGTAGCCAGAATTATACGCATCTCCTCGCCGCTACAAATCCACTCATCACTGCCCCTTCAATCGTAGCCGGCAAACCTGTGTTCGTCCAATCGCCGGCAAGGAAAAGATTGTGAACCGGGGAAACGGTGTTCGGGCGAAATGGTTCAATGTCGTTTGTTGGTGAGAATGTTGCACGCTTTTCTTTGATAACAACTGAGGTTTTGGGTTTTGAGTTTTGAGTTTTGGGATATATTTTGTGAAGGTCTTTCATTGCGAGTTCAACAAGTTCTTCCTTCGATAATTTTACTTCTTCATGCGCGCCGCTGATGACAGCGGAAATCAGTTGGAGTCCACCTGCAGGTGGACTACCAATAATTTTTCGGCGATTAAATATCCACTGCAACTTCATATCAATCAACCCGACAAAGTCTTCCTCCATCAATTCCTTCTCGAACCAGAGGTGAATCGAAACAATCGGCGATGATTTGAATCTATGCAAATGGTTGAACGGCTCAGTTCGTTGTACATCATCAGGCAATAAACTTTGCAGGGCAAAATACGGAACCGTGCTGATGATTCGTTCTGCTTTGATGAGTTTCCCTCCTACTTCAATGCCGATTGCTTTTCCATTCTTGCAGATAATCTTTTCCACCTGAGCGTTGAGAAAGATTTTCGCTTTGTGTCGTTTCAGAAATTCTTCAGCAGGTGTTGCGTACAACTCTGTTTGCCCGACCGTTGGAATGAGCAATGCGGAGTCAGATTTCTTTCCAAGAAATGTAGAACGAAGCGAGCGCGCAAACAACAACGCCGATGCCCGCTCCGGTAATTCATTCATCACAGAAATCGAAATCGGATTCCAGAAACATTTCTTCGCTTCTTCCGATTGGTTGAGACTTGTCAACCATTCATCAATCGTCAGGTGGGCAAGTTTTTGTTCTTTCTCTTTATTCCAACGTTGTAACTCCAATCCGACATTCAGCAATCTCTTTCGTTCCCAAAATGAAAGGAGAGAAAACTTCAACATTCCGGCGGTAAGATGAAACGGTTTCGGGAGCGACGAGACGGAAAACGTGTGAAATCCTTTTTGCGGATGGAAGAACGGAAGCGAAAGTTTGCTCTGCTCTTTCAACAGCGAACGCGTTCCAATCATTTCTAAGTATCGGAGCGTGTTGTGGTATGCGCCGACTAAGACATGCTGTCCGTTATCAACAACGTCTCCGGTTTTTTCATCAATGAAAGAATAACATCTTCCCCCCAACTTTGGGGATTGCTCAAACAGTTTTACCTGTGCGCCGCGTGATGCAAGTTCGACTGCGGCGGCAAGTCCGCTGAGTCCTCCGCCGATGATGATGACATCGTTATGGGATGCGGGATGTTGGATATGGGGTTTTGTTAATTGGTTAATTTGTTAACTCGTTGATTAGTGAGTTGTGAGTGGTGAGTAGTGAGTGAAAATATAAACAATTGTGAATGGCGAATTGTGAACGGTGAATTGTTATCTGACGCTTAGAGACCAAAGAGCGATTGCTTCACCCAATACTTTATTGCAATCAAAAATTGCTGGTACTTCGGGACGGCAACGCGTTGGTCGAAGACGTTGAAGTTGACATCCTTGATTCGTTCGAGCGTGTGAAAATAAATTCGCTCCATAATCTTCGCGGCAAACATTGCTCGCTTGTCATCCGTCGGAAGTGACTCTTGCGCTTTCCTGAAATATTCTTCTGCACGTTGGGATTCGTACATCATCAACGAAACGAATTTTTCATTGTAGGAATTATTGAGGATTGATTCTTCTGAAAGATTGAATTTTCGTATATCTTCAAGCGGCAAATAAATTCTTCCGTACTTTGCATCGAGTCCCACATCGCGGAGAATGTTGGTAAGTTGCAGTGCGATGCCAAGATTGACCGCGTACTCTTTCGTCTTTGCATTTCGTGAACCGAAAATTTCCAAACTCATCAAGCCGACAGATGAAGCGACGTGATAACAATATTCTTTCAGTTCCTCGAACGTTTCGTACCGGTTCTTCACCAAATCCATTTCTACTCCCTTGATGAGTTCATAAAAATGAACGACAGGAATTTTGAATCGCTTCGCAATCGAACCGAGTTGGTTGAGCATCGCATACTCAGAACTTCCCTCCAACGCTTTCCCAAGTTCCGCCCGCCATTGTTGAAGCCGTTCAAACTTTGTCGGTAAGTCGCCGGGGTTATCAACGATGTCGTCTGTCTCGCGGCAGAACGCGTACACGGTGCGCAACGCGTCCCGTTGTTGTTTCGGTAAAAACGAAAACGAGAACCGGAAACTCGATGCGCTATCTTTGAGAGCAATCTCAGTCGGAAGTGCGTTCAGGATAAGTCCCACGGTTTCCTCTTACGTTTGTATTCAGGCAAATTATTTATGAATAATCCTCGAAGTAAAATTCCGATTTTATTCGGGGTTGAAAGTTTCGGACGGTTTGCAAAGACATCAAACCCGACTTTTTCAATCTTCCGCAGGATTGACATTCCGCCAAACCAAACTAATTTCAATTCAAGTTGTAAATCCTTATCAACAAGCGATGGAAGTTCCGAGCCATCATAAAATAATTGCTTCGTTCGCGCGACTTGAAACTTGAGTAACTTTTTGAAGGTGGGGTTGAATGATTTTCTTTTCCAATCATCAATTGTAAAACCAACACGCTGCATATCTTCAAGCGGAAGATACAACCTATCTTTTTCTAAATCAACTGCAACATCCTGCCAGAAGTTAGTGAGTTGAAGCGCTGTGCAAATGTTATCAGAAAGTTTGTAGAGTTGTTCATCACGATAACCGAAAATCATCAGTACCAATCTTCCGACAGGATTGGCAGAACAACGACAGTAACTCAGCAAATCATCAAATGTCTCGTAGCGATTCTGAGTAACATCTCGCTTGAAAGCCGTAAGCAAATCCTTCAACGGTTCGATGGGAATGTTGAGTCGTTTCACCGTTTCTTGTAACGCAATAAAAACCGGGTTCCATGCTTCGCCCTCATAACATTGAAGTAATTGATTTTCCCAATCATTCAAGGCATCAAGTCGTGAATCGGCAGTTCGTACACGTTCGTCAGCAAAGTCATCGGCAGTCCGGCTGAACGCATAAATCGCCTGAATGTAGGGACGCTTTTCCTGAGGCAGAAAGAGGGAAGCAACGGGGAAGTTTTCATAATGTGCGTTAGTAACAGCCGCGCAGTATTGAAATGATTCGTCAAGAGAATACTTCCGCCGTTGTTGGTTATTGATTTCGACCAAATTCATTCAGACCAAATTACTAAGACTTTGTCGAATACTCAAACGTGTTTATGGTTGAATAATTCTTGAAAATTTTGTATATACATACGGTTTTTCTGAACATTCATTGACATTTATTTGTTGATGGGAACTTCCTCACACTAAATTAAGTTTAGTACAGAGATTTTCAATCATTAATAACATAGGATTAATTCATGAAACAATTTCAACTATTTACATTTGTTCTCCTCATTTTACTTAGTTCAATCGTTGCGGCACAGCCCAAAATTCAGTTAGCAGAGGGTCCGAATTTTGAATTTGGCGATGTCATCAGCGGAAGTAAACTGACAAAAGAAATTACCGTTAAAAATATTGGAACAGACACACTTCACATTAAAGATGTTCGCGCACAGTGTGGTTGTACAGCAACATTGTTAAAAGAAAAATCTATCCCCCCCTCACAGGAAAGCAAACTTTCCGTCACCTTCAACGCCGCGGGATATAAAGCCGGAAAAGTAACCAAGCATGTTTATGTTGATTCGGATGACCCGACGACGCCAACCCTAACGGTTGAGTTTGCTCCGAATGTTATCCAGTTGCTCGAAGTAATTCCAACGATGCTCTCGTTCAATAACGCGAAAATTGACTCGCAACTCGTTCGGACTGTAACAATCAAGAATTCATCGAAAGATACAATTAACATTCTTTCGGTCGAAAATAATTTTGAACAACTCAAAGTCTCTCTCTCGAATATGAAACTTGCCCCCGGTGATTCCTCCGTTGTTACCGGTGAATTGTTACCGACAAAAGCAGGTTCCTATCAAGCGGTAGTTAATCTGCTCACCGACCATCCATCGCTTTCCAAACTTGAAGTTAAAGCATTTATGTGGGTGAACCGGAAGTAAGTGGCATGATGAAGAAGATTGTATTTTTTGTTTTGATATTGGTAGCGACGGAATTACTTCCGTCGCTTCTCTTTTCTCAGGCAAAGATTGAAGTGGTCGGAGGAACCAATTTCGATTTCGGTGAAGTGAGCACCGGCAATATTGTCAAGAGAACAGTTACACTGAAAAATATCGGTACGGATACGTTGAACGTTGATGAAGTCAGTACATCGTGCGGCTGTACCGCAACCCTCCTTTCCAAAAACAGAATTCCACCAAAAGGAAACGGTACTCTCGAAATCAGTTTCGATTCGAAAAAGTTTTCTGGCAAGGTAGAAAAAGCGGTCACGTTTGAAACAAATGACCCGGAACATAACAAAGTGCGGATTATCTTCACTGCAAATGTCAGCAAAGTTCTGGAAATGACTCCCGACCACCTCGTTTTCAACGTTGTAAAACTCGATACTTCAAATATCGAAGAAATTACGTTATCAAATGTTGGTGATAAACCCATTCGCATTACAAACATTACATCCAACTCGACTGAGATAACTTTCGAACTCGCTCAAAAGGAAATCGGACCGGGGGCGCAAGGTATTATTAAATGCAATCTGCAACCGACGGTAACGGGAATTAAAAAGGGAGAAATCCATATTTCTACTGATAATGCAAAAGTTCCTGAACTGGTTGTGAAATATTTCGCACTTGCAAAAGAAAAGAATGCACCGAAACTAATCAAACCATAAGTATTTTTTTGCAGGCATAATTGATTTTACCCTGCAATGTTTTCTTGTTCATTGTACCACCACTTTCCTCCTATGATGCTATTTTGCATTATCCAATCACTTTTATCAATGACTAAATCGTCATTGATTCAATCATAAAAAATTTTATGAAGTCAAATATCAAATCAATTCTCAAAATCATTTTCTTCGGACTCCTCAGCATTCTCGTCATCATTCAGTTTCTGCCGATGGGAAAGAACCACACAAATCCTCCTGTTGTGAATGAACCGCAATGGGATAGTCCTCAAACACGGGCAACATTTATGAGAGCATGTGCCGATTGCCACAGCAACGAAACGCAATGGCCCTGGTACAGTAACATCGCACCCGTCTCATGGCAGATTCAGGACCATGTTGTTGAAGGACGTGAGCATCTCAATGTTTCCGAATGGGGAATGAGAAAATATCACGAAGATGACGCGGTGAAAGAAGTTGAAAAAGGTGGAATGCCGTTGGATAATTATCTCTGGCTTCACTCCGAAGCGAAGTTGTCCGAACAGGAAAAAGTACAATTCATTCAAGGATTGAAAGCAACGTTCGGCTCGGAGAAAGAAGAATCAGAGCAGACAGAAAGTGAAATCGAAGAATAATACAGTGGATAAATGGGTTGGCGTGATGAAGGAATGAAATCTTTCATTACTCATGTATTCCACAACCTCGGCTGGTTGAATGGAAATAAAGTTGAATAAAATTCGTCTGTTGCTAGACCCGGATTATGGTCTTGAACTACGAGAAGATTTCATGCAACGAATAAATACATCTGCTTCTTCTAAAGAGAGGATTTCATTTGATGAGGTAAAGAAAATACATGGTTTGGTGTATTTTTTTTCATAGCACTTTCCACTTACCTTTACATTCAATTTAGAAGTTTGTATATTATCGTCAAGAAAAAGGAAATATCATGAATGTCATTGAATTGAAAGCACAAAAAGACAGATATCTAATCAGTTTAGATAAATCATCGTTTGATAAAAAAACGATTCAGTCTATTCTCGAACGGCATCGTCTCGAGTTACTGGCAAAGTGTATTGACTTTGATAAATCCATAGAATATCCCGTTGAAGAAGTGAAACAACGGTATAGAAAAAATAAGCAATGAAATTTTTCGATTGGAACGAAGAAAAGAATGAAGAGTTGAAACGAACGAGAAATATTTCGTTTGAAATAGTTGTAAGTCAAATAGAAATGGGAAATGTTTTGGATTTGCTCGAACATCCGAATAAAGACAAATATCAACATCAACGGATAATTGTCATCGAGTATAACGAATATGCGTATTTAGTTCCCTACGTCGAAGATGAAGAAAAAATATTTTTGAAAACAATTATTCCGAGTAGAAAAGCAACTAAACAATACTTAAAAAACTGAATCAATATGAAAAAGAAAGATAAATCCGAAGAAGAAATTATTGACTCTTTTGAAAGAGATGAGTGGCGTTCAGTCAGTAATTTGAACACAGCGAAAGCACGGTTTGTCAAAACTGCTCGTGCGACAATCTTAAAAAAGAAACGTATCAACCTTGATATTCCTGAAAAAGATATTGTTCACTTAAAAGCCAAATCATTTGAAGAAGGAATACCATTTGAAATATTTGTATCAAGCATCTTACACAAATATGCAAATGGGAAACTTGTTGAAAGTTAAAACATCAATAATGTAAATTCAGAGTTCTCAAATTAAACTATATCTGGAAGGGAGTTCATACTCGGCAAATATTTATTAGCAACTCAAGGTTGGCATACGACTCGTCAAGCAGTTCAACTGCCTTCCGTGTGAAGTGTTAATAATTCTCAACTACTCATCTTCTCCCCTCTCAACCACTCCTTTTGTTTCTTACCAACTCTTTTCCTAAATTTGCACCGCATTTCTGATTCAATATTTTTAATCAGACATTCTGCATCATTTGATAACGAAAAACTTCGAAACCCATGGGTACATTTTCAAGCATCTATAATTCCTCCGTTGGCAAGAAGTTCGTTGTTGGCTTAACGGGACTTTTCCTCTGTTCTTTCCTTGTCGTTCACCTTGTCGGCAATTTCCAATTATTTAAAAACGATGGCGGCGTTGCGTTCGATGCCTATTCGCATTTCATGTCAACCAACCCGGTCATTCGTACGGTGGAAATTGTTCTTGTCGTCGGCTTCCTCCTTCACATCTTTACAAGCGCATATATGTGGTTTAAGAATCGTGAAGCACGGCCGGTGAAATACAAAGTGAACGCCGCAGGAGAAAATAGCACGTTAGCCTCACGAACAATGTTCATCACCGGTAGTATTGTTTTTATTTTTCTTGTTGTTCACCTTCGCACGTTTTTCGTCCCGACACGGTTCGGTGGCGAAGAACAAATGTATGCGTTGGTAAAATCCGCGTTTCAAAATCCGTTGTACGATTTGTTCTACATCGTCGCAATCGGTCTGCTCGGATTTCATTTACGGCACGGCTTCCAATCGGCATTTCAAACGTTCGGCATCAAGCATAAAAAATATGCGCCGTACATCGAAGCCGCAAGCGCAATCTTCTGGCTCTTGATTCCGCTCGGCTACATCTCCATGCCGATTTATTTTTATCTCAATCCTTTTTGAACGGAAGTGTTATGGAACTGAATTCAAAAATTCCTGAAGGTCCCGTCGAAAAAAAGTGGGACAACCATCGCTTCAATATGAAGTTGGTCAATCCTGCCAACAAACGGAAGTATCACATCATCGTTGTCGGAACGGGATTAGCGGGCTCATCTGCGGCGGCATCGCTTGCTGAACTTGGCTACAATGTTACCGCGATGAGTTATCACGAGTCGCCGCGGCGTGCGCACAGCATCGCGGCACAGGGCGGCATCAACGCTCCGAAAAATTACAAGAACGACGGCGATAGCATCTGGCGATTATTTTATGACACAGTGAAAGGCGGAGATTTCCGCGCTCGTGAAGCAAACGTCTATCGTCTCGCGCAAGTCAGCAACAGCATCATTGACCAATGTGTAGCGCAAGGAGTTCCGTTCGCACGTGAGTACGGCGGCTTACTCGATAATCGTTCGTTCGGCGGCGCGCAGGTTTCGCGAACGTTTTATGCACGTGGTCAGACGGGGCAACAACTGTTACTCGGCGCATACTCCGCGCTTGAACGACAAATCGGTAAAGGACAAGTAAAATTCCTTGACCGCCGCGAAATGCTCGACCTTGTCGTGATTGACGGACAAGCACGCGGAGTCATCACGCGCAATCTTCGTGACGGTTCAATTGAATCACACGTTGCTGATGCGGTCATTCTTGGAACCGGGGGATATGGAAATGTTTTCTATCTTTCCACTAATGCAAAAGCATGTAATGGAACGGCGGTTTGGCGTGCACATAAACGCGGGGCGATGTTCGGAAATCCATGCTACACGCAAATTCATCCGACGTGCATTCCCGTTGCAAGCGATACTCAATCCAAATTGACATTGATGAGCGAAAGTCTTCGCAACGACGGACGCATTTGGGTTCCGAAGAAAGTCGGAGACAAACGGAACGCGAAAGATATTCCCGAAGATGAACGGGATTATTATCTCGAACGAAGATATCCTTCGTTCGGAAATCTTGTGCCGCGTGATGTTGCTTCACGCAATGCAAAAGCTGTATGCGATGAAGGTCGCGGCGTCGGCGAAACCGGGTTGGCTGTCTATCTTGATTTCGCCGATGCAATCAAGCGAAACGGCAAGGCATGGGTTGAAGAAAAATACGGAAACCTGTTCGACATGTATCATGAAATTACGAACGAGAACGCGTACGAAACTCCGATGCGTATCTATCCTGCCGTTCACTACACAATGGGCGGGCTTTGGGTTGATTACAATTTGATGAGTACGATTCCCGGTTTGTACGTTCTCGGTGAAGCAAATTTCTCCGACCACGGCGCAAACCGACTCGGCGCAAGCGCGCTCATGCAAGGTCTTGCCGATGGTTACTTTGTCATTCCTTATACGATTGGTGATTATCTTGCATCATCCAAGTTTCCGAAAGTCGGAACAGACCATGCGGCGTTCAAAGATGCACAACGCGGCGTAGAGACGATGACGGAAAAATTGATTTCAACGAAAGGAACGAAAACGGTAGATGAATTCCACAAGGAACTTGGAAAGATTATGTGGGATTACTGCGGCATGGGTCGCAACGAAGCCGGTTTGAAAAAAGCGCTTGAGTTGATTCCAAAACTCCGCGAGGAATTCTGGAAAAATGTCCGTGTTCCCGGAAGCAGCAAGAGCATCAATCCCGAACTCGAAAAAGCCGGGCGCGTTGCCGACTTCATGGAACTCGCCGAGTTGATGTGTCAGGATGCATTGCATCGTGAAGAATCGTGCGGCGGACACTTCCGTGAAGAATATCAGACAGAAGAAGGCGAAGCCAAACGGAACGACGAAAAGTTTTCCTATGTCGCCGCGTGGGAATTCAAAGGCGTCGGACAATCTGAAACGTTACACAAGGAACCGTTGACGTTCGAGAATGTGAAGCAAGCACAGCGTTCGTATAAGTGAGTTGTGATTGGTTAGTAGTGAGTAGTGTTTCGAGATTTGAGCTGTGCGATATATGTAATTAATCTAACTGGAAACAGAAAACCGGAAACTGAAAACTTTTTTCATTTTGAATTTTTAATTTTGAATTGTTATGAACATAACACTGGATGTCTGGCGACAAGCCGACCAAAAATCTGCAGGACAATTTGTAAAGTATAACGCAACGAATATCTCGCCCGATATGTCGTTCCTTGAAATGCTTGATGCGGTGAATACAATGCTCGTGAAGCGCGGGGAAGAACCGATTGCATTCGACCATGATTGCCGCGAAGGAATTTGCGGAAGTTGCGGCATGGTTATCAACGGACGACCGCATGGAACAGAACGGGGCGTTGCTACGTGTCAATTATACATGCGGCATTTCAAGGAGGGCGATACGATTACACTGGAACCGTGGCGTGCAAAAGCATTTCCTGTTTTAAAAGATTTGATTGTTGACCGCACAGCACTTGACCGGATAATTCAGGCGGGCGGTTACGTTTCGGTAGATACCGGTGGTGTTCCTGATGCGAATTGCATTCCGATTCCGAAAGTCATTGCAGAAGAGGCAATGGATGCGGCGGCATGTATCGGTTGCGGCGCGTGCGTTGCGGCGTGTAAAAATTCTTCAGCAATGTTGTTTGTCTCTGCAAAAGTTTCCCAACTCGCGCTCTTACCGCAAGGTCACGCTGAGCGAAAACAACGAGTCGAAAATATGATTGCACAAATGGATGCCGAAGGATTCGGCGGTTGTACAAATACGCTCGCCTGTGAAGCAGAGTGTCCCAAGAAGATTTCAGTGACACACATTGCGAGATTGAACCGGGAGTATTTGATGGCAAAAATATCTTAAATTGGTATTAAACGAATTGTATTACTAATTTTTGCCTCCACTTTCAAGTCCCGTCTTCCGGGGCTTTTTTTTCCTGAATCTTTCATTTCATTTTCGTATCTTTCAACATGCCTGAGTTAAGTAGATTTTATGGAATAATTATTAGGATGTACATGGAAACAGGTGCCCCTCATAAGACTCCGCATTTTCATGCTTATCATCAAAACGATGTAGCAGTCTTTAGTATTGATCCCATAGAAATAATTGCAGGTCAACTTCCAATCAAACAACGAAGGATTGTTGAGGCTTGGGCTGAATTACATCAATCTGAACTCATTATTGATTGGGATAAACTTCAAACTGGGAATCCACCAGAACCCATTACACCTCTCCGTTAAGGGACAAGTAAATTATGATGCATCCTCTTTACAAAATACTCGATTTCAAAATTATTGATTCATACACATTGCAAATATTCTTTGATGACAATAATACACAAGTAATAAATTTTCTTCCTGTCCTTGAAGGAGAAATGTATGGCCCCTTAAAAAATCTCATACTGTTTAATCAAGTATCATTAGACAAAGAAGTATTGAATCTTGTATGGCCCAACGGTGCAGATTTTGACACTGCGACTCTACACGATTGGGACCAAAATAAAAACGAGATTCTCAGTAGAGTCTCAAAGAATATTGCTGTTACAGTTTAATTTGAAACAATAATCTGAGAATCTATCGTTTCACTAATTCTCGAAAACTCTCTTCATCCAACGTCTGACTCTGACGTTCAATTCTCTCTAACACTGATGTGCGACTGTGAAGGCTCAGGTACGAATCAACATAGACGTTGATTGCAGAACGGACCTCTGTAAAATATTCAGCAAGTTTGAATAATACGGGAGAGGCATCTGCTTCATACAGAAAAGAAGATTGAGCCGCTGCTTCAAATTCTGTTTGTCCCACACTTTCATAATAATCAAACGAAGGCGCACCTTTTCGTTTGTTCCGTTGATAAATCAAATCGGGAAAAAATCCGGTAAGAAATAAAGAAACATTTCCAATGTACTGGTGCATGTAATATTGTTGAACCTCCTTGAGGTCTTTCATCACCTGTAACATATCAACGATATAAATCATTCGTTCACCGGAAGCGGAGGCAAACTGCCACAAGACATCCGACTGACTGAAATCCACACATACACTCGAAACGTAATCCACTAAATCATCGTCATTGAGTTGCTTGGACTTGAGCGCATGATAGACAAATTCATAGAAAAACAACCACGGCGAGACTGTCGCCATCGCAGAAGACCTGAGAATCTGTGGGAACAATGTTTCATGGTGCAGTAATTCCGTTATTGCATCTGCATCGTCGCATAACGTAAAAATTGCCGTACGACTTTGATTATCTGAGCCGATTGTATTGGCTATGAACTCATAGTCCTGACTTGTTAGATGTAATCGTGTTTTGTTGAACATGGCATTACCTTGAGAACGTTGCGTTTGTTTTTCTTCAAAATACTTCAAACACTATTCCATGAAGGAAATTTTTACTTATTCTCCTTTGAAGATAAAAACGTCGTTCTTTGTTTAATTTGATGAGTTATTAGTTTGTCTCTTCCATTGATGTTTTTTGATGGAGAAAATTTTTCCACTCATCAGTCATTTTGACTCATATTTCTTCATAGAATTGATTACATTCATGCCAACAATGTACGCTATTCACATGAAACGATTATTTATTTTCTTCCTTTTTCCAATCATACTCTTTGGTCAGGAACAAGTTGACCTTCACAACCTCATCAAAAAGGAAATAACTAATTTCGGCGGACGAGTCGGAATCGCGGCAAAAAATATTTCAACAAATGAAACAATCGTCATTGACGGTGACTCCCTCTTCCCCACTGCAAGCATCATAAAACTTCCTGTGCTTGTGGAATTGTTTTATCAATTTCACGAAGGAAAACTCTCGCCGGATTCACCAATTCCCCTGCTTGATTCGGTAAAGAAACCCGGTTCGGGAATCCTCCCATTTCTCCACAGCGGACAAACTCTGAAATTGATTGACATTGCAACACTCATGATCATTGTCAGCGATAACACAGGAACGAATTATGTGATTGACCAATTCGGGACCGAACATGATGAAAAGTTAAACGCGGTAAACAAGAGGATGGAATCACTTGGATTACAGAATACAAAACTTCAAAACAAATTGTATTCGTTTGCAACCAAGAAAAAAACACCTGAAGCAAAACGATTCGGCATTGGATACACAACTCCGAACGATATGATGTTGCTCTTAGAAAAAATCGTGAATGGAGAAATTGTTGACAGTGCTTCTTCCGACCAAATCATCTCGATAATGCGCGGGCAACAATACATTGATATGGCTCCACGCTATCTTCCGTTCACAGAAGACACAACATTGTGGGTAGCAAATAAAACAGGTTCCCTCGATGAAGTGAAAAACGATGTCGGCATCGTCTCTTCCTCAGAAGGAACCTACGTGTATGCTATCTTCTGTGATAACTCACCTGACCTCGGTGAGCAAGTTGACAACAAAGCAACTATTACAGTTGCCAAAATTTCTAAATTACTTTACGACCATTTCCTCAATCGCCAATGAATAATTGATTCACTCGTCAATTATTCTTCGCTCCTTGTTCAATCCAAGTTCTGAGCATCTTAAGTGTATCAGCTGGAAAAGCAGTTTTCCGTTTCATCGGCATCGGGTCGCCAAAGGGTGGCTTCAAACTGATTTTTTTTATGAGAATGCTTGAATCCGGTTTTCCTGCAACAATCGATTTCCCCTTTTTTCCCCCGCTCATTATTCCTTCATACGTATCAAGATACAGTTCACTCGGATTCATCATGTCTTCCGTATGACACGGGAGGCAATATTTTTTCATTACGGGGATGATATCTTTCTTGTAGGAAACCTGTGCCGCTTTTCCTTTGACTGAATCAACAGGTTTCTTTTCTTGCTTTGTTTGAGGTGTAAATGCCATCAACAAAATGAATGATACAAGAACGATTGCAGTTGTGATTAATTTCTTCATGTAAATATACTTTCTGCTTAAAACCATAGATGTAATTGAACTAACGCCTGGTCGTTATCAACGCTCGGCTTTTCCATAACGACACGGTATTGCGGTCGCAACTCAACAAAACTGAATGGATAATATTCTAACCCGATGGTCAATCGTTTGAGTGAATTTGTTGTTGACAAATCGTCATCCTCAATTCCCGCCAACGGGTCAAACATATCGAACTTGCCCGTAAACCATAGTCCCTGCATCGCACGGTAATCAACTTCTGCGTACGCCGCCATCATGTTCACATCTTCCTTGACTGGTTGAAATGGAGATGGAAAAATCCGGTGATGAGTCCAATCCACTTCTCCGGAAATAACAATATCACCGTAAGCAAGTCCGGCATGAATGCCCCCCATCTTGTAACTCTTAAAACCATACCCCGAAGCGCCGATACGGAAATTCAGTTCGTCCGCTTTACCCGTGTATTCAACTTTCATCGTGTATGCCTTCGCTTTTGAGAGAACCACTTTTGAAGCGTCACCGGTACCATTGAACACAGCCGCCGTGACAAATAAATCGCCGAAGAAACTTCCCGCTTCAATTCCAATATCCTTATAATTCGGAGCGAATAACAAACCATTGTTGAATAATCCACTACCGAACACACCAACATCCCCGCCACGGGTGTAACTTGTGTGGTCATCTAATCGCCAACCATAGTCGGGTAAAAACACACCTGCTTTAACATAACCATTCCCGGGAAGAATCTTCGCCAATCCATATACTTCCGGTCCGCTGTATGAACCATAGTTCGGATTCAAAAAATCCTGTTTGTAATAAAAGTAAATTTTCTTGGCGAGTTGAATTGAACCGTATAACGTTGCAGTCATTGCATGGAAGGATGTTTTTCCTTTTCCATCTGTTCCGTTGTCTGCAAAATCAAACAAAAACTGTGTTCGAAAATCACCGCCGATGGTGATATTGTCAGTTAATTTCGGATTAAAGGTAAACTCGTCATCTTTATGTGCAGCGATGGGAAGTGCATCCACACTGAAGGAAGAACCATACTCAGTCCGCATTTGTCCGCCGGTGGGATTGGTATGACACGCTCCGCATTTCGCTCCGGTCATCAGTGCAAAACGAGGAATCGCCAACGTGGAGGAGATGAGAATGAAGAAAAGAATTGTTGTAACAAATATTCGTTTCATAGTTTTATTTTTGAATGAACAATACAATTTGATTATGTCAAAAATGACGGGAGAAATTTACACAATGATTGTTTGAATTACAAGTAGTGGATTGTCTCATTAATCTGATTATGATGTAGCCGCAGACTTTACGTCTGCGTTTTTGATTTGGAAACGCGACCATGTTCCAAAGGCATCGAGACTGTGTAAAAAGTCGGAACATTTTTTAAGAAAATCTGGTTTGAATACTAACATTTTAAATTTCAATTCTTTTTTATGATGCAACAAATCACTGGTGTTAGCCGTGAGCAAATTACATTGTTCCCGGAATCG
>JACREZ010000017.1 GCA_016212665.1 Ignavibacteriota bacterium | reverse complement strand
TATAGATATATATGTTTTCTATAATCATGTCACCCCTTCGGGGTTTTGAACGGTGTTTTTGTGAGGGCTAATAAATGTCACCCCATTGGGGTTTTGAATGGTGTTTTTGTGAGCGTTAGAATCATGTCGCTCCTTTGGGGTAAAAAAAAACACACGACTATGAAAAATATTAACAACAACAATCCCGAAGGGATGAGATGATTATAGATTTGAATGAGCTGATGGAATGAATCCCGAAGGGATGAAATGATTAGGGAATTATATAAAATATTTTCCAATGTGTGTGATATGATGTCACCCCTTCGGGGTTGTAATTATTTGATTACATTTATTTCTAAAATTGTGTCACCTCGTTGGGGTTCAATTGTCGAGAAGAAATTCTGGTTTTAGTCTAAGTTCTTCTGAGTATAATATAAAACAGAAAGGTAATTGTTAGGAATGGCAGGAACATTTTCACAAATCTATATTCAAATTGTCTTTACCGTGAAGGGGCGCGATAATCTTATCGGTAAGCAATGGAAAGATGAATTACACAAATATATTTCAGGAATTATCAAGGGGAAGGAACAAAAGCCAATTATCGTCAATGGGATGCCTGACCACATCCATGCGTTTATCGGGTTGCGTCCGTCAATGGCAATTTCTGATTTGGTGCGTGACATTAAAAACAATTCATCTAATTTTATCAACGAAAGGAAATTTGTCAGAGGGAAATTTTTGTGGCAGGAAGGGTATGGCGCGTTTTCGTATTCTCATTCGCACATTCAAAATGTATATGAATATATTTTGAATCAGGAAGAACATCATCGAAGGAAAACATTCAAAGAAGAATACATAGAGTTTATGAATAAATTTGAAATTCCGTATGATGAACGATATTTGTTTGAATGGCTGGAATAATAATGTCACCCTATAATCATTTACCCCGCTGGGGTTTTGAATGGTGTTTTTAAAAAACATTTGTTTAATTCGATAAAAAATTTTACAATCTCCTTAGTGGCAATGGTTATGGAGAAATACTTACCGGTCACTTTTATAATTCACAGGAGTTACAACATTATTTTTGGTAGGTTGTTATGAAAGCAGTAAGTCGTCATCAGTTGTGTGTTATTCTTGTTCTTGTTCTTTTCTCTTTTTCACTTCAATACGCCGCGGAAAAACATCCGAAGGAGGGTGAGTCGCGTGCTTCCGAGCAAATGCTTGTGTCATGGTCGAAGCGAGTTCGCCAGGGTTCAAACCTGAAGATGTGGTTGAGTAATACCGGTGCAGTCGGTGTTCAGGCATGGGATGGTAATGTTCCGAGTGATAATTGTGGGACGATGGGGCTTGGCGCTACATATCCTGATTCATCATGTACAGAGCACCTTTATGGAGGTGGACCACTTGTAGGTGCTATAGTTAACGGCATCAGACATGTGAGTGAAGGTTATAACGGAAACAGTGGTGAATCGTATTTCCGTACTGACCAAAAAGATACTGCTCGTGATAAAATATGGTTCACTTCGATCGATACTTGGCAATCAAGCAATCGAAAAGGAATTGACGATGATGGTGACGGCTCGATTGATGAAGATGAACTCGACGGAACAGATAATGACGGCGACTGGAACGTTGCGACCGATGATTTGGGAAAAGATAATTTATCTGATGCAAATGAAACCGGTTGCAGAGGAAGTTATGACCCTGTTTCAAATCCTGACCCTGCGTTTGATAATTACGAACCATCAAAACGGGATTCATGTCGCCCTGATTTTTTTGGACGATTCCCCTACAAAAGCAGTAAAGACCATTACACACAAGGGAACGGGCTCCCTGACCATGGGGAACAACATGTAGATGAAGATTATGGCGCATTCTCTCAGAGCGATTATTATTGTTCGTATACGGATACTTTTTCAAACGCTCCGATTTCTCATCGCCCATTAGGAGCAAAAGTTTGGCAAAAATCATACGCATGGCAGAAGGGGAGTGCGGCGGATGCAATTATTATGATGGAGTATCAGATAGTAAATATTAGCAACGAAGCATGGAATGATATTTACCTCGGGTACTTTGCAGATATGGATATTGGACCGATCTATATTTCCAATTACCTTCATCATAATTATTCAGCATACGATTCTTCAACACGAACCGCTTATACTCGTAATCCGATAGATCGAGGCTCTACTCCATTAGGCCTTTCATTATTACAAACTGCAAGGTCATTTGATTCATTGCAACAAACTTTTCAATGGCACGATTTTGATCCTCCATGTGGAGGAACGAATGATGATGACGTATATAGTTGTATGAGTTGTGAATCTTTTGGAGGAGTTTGTATTGCACCGGATCAACTGCAAACGTCTTTGTTTGATACACGCTTCACTACTTCTCACGGTCCTTACCAAACTATGAATCCCGGGGATACACTAACAATGGTGTATGCGTTCGTTGCAGGGAATTCAGTTCCTGACATGCTGAATAATTCGCGCCGTGCGGAGCGAATCTGGAAGAGCAAGGGATTCATTATGCCGTTCGTCCAGGTTCACGATTCGGGCAGTGGTCGTCCGATTACATTGACATGGAGTTCTGATGCTCGTTCTCCATTCGGGGATGTCATTTCCTATAAAGTGTTGTATGGTACCGAGTCGGGCGTTTACACAGATTCGATCCCAACAGTCGATACAACAATTACATTCAATTTGCCTGTAGGACAAAATTATTATTTTGTCGTTCGTGCTGTTGATGAGTTTGGAAATGAAGGGGCGAACTCGGATGAGATGAATAATTTTCCTACTGCTCCAAAACATTTATCGGCTATTGGAGGTGAAATCTCTATTACTATTAATTGGGACAATAATTCTGACCCAGATTTGTTTGGATATAATATATACCGGCGCTCATCAATTGAAACAACCTTTACGAAACTAAACACAAATCTCCTCACGCAACCTAATTATGTTGATGAATCTGTGTGGGGTGATAAAGTTTATTTTTACAAGGTGGATGCAGTTGATATTGACGGTCGTTTGAGTGAATTTTCTTTAGAAGATTCTGCTTGGCTGAAGCGTCCGTCAATCCCAAAAAATTTTGCTGCTGGTGCAGGAAAGAATTATGTTCGAATATCATGGTATCCAAATGATGAAGGTGACATAAAAGAGTATAAACTTTATAAAAAATCGGACTCAAATTTTCAACTCTTTACTACAGTTTCTTCTACGACAACTTTAGTGAAAGATACTTTAGTAACCCAAAATTCTATCTATGGCTATTATCTTCAAGCTGTTGATACGACAGACGCAATAGGTGCTTCAACTTCTGTCTGGTATGCAAGACCTACATTGCCTACAAAATCTATTTTATTAGTCAATGTTCCTAGTAAAACACCCAATTACCATCCTCCTGCAGATTCTTTTTTTGCATCTTTGTTAAGAGATTATTCTTATCGCATGGTAACTTCTACTTCTATCTATGAAATTGAAAGTTATAAAACACTTATCGTAGTTGATGAGAATCCAATCTACAATGTTACTTCTTCTGTGTACCCATATTTTTTAAAATCCCATATACTCGGTGGGAAGAATCTAATTATTATAGGTAGAGAATTACTCTCGAAACGTGGCTTATTCTGGTACGAGTTCTTAAATGAACAATTTGGTTTAGAATCATTTGTTGTTGATTCAAACAAAACTTTTGTCGGTGCGGCTGGATTTCAGGGTTTCCCATCAATACAAATTGATAGCTCAAAGCTTGATTCACTCGGCGGACGATTGAATTATCTTGAGAGATTTCCCAACGCATCCGTTGACGAAATATTATATTCATATCAATCTAATCCGTTTGATGCAACTGCGGAAGGTCAACCCGTTGGATTGCGGGCAAGGGACACGTCGTTCCATATTTATTATTTCAGTTTTCCATTGTACTATCTTGATACAACAAGTGCGCAGGCATTTGTTGATAAAATTTTAAGTGAAGTAGGTGAACAACCCTTAGGCGTGAAAATAGATGAATCAATTCCTGAACACTTTACTTTATTGCAAAATTATCCTAATCCTTTCAACCCGGTAACAATTATTCAATTTCAATTACCTGAAACGCGATTCGTATCGTTGAAAATTTATAATATGATAGGTCAGGAAGTTGCAACTCTTGTGAACGAGAAATATTTAGCTGGAAGCTATAGTGTCAAATGGAATGCTCAGAATATTTCAAGCGGAATTTATTATTATAAAATGGTAGCGGGTGATTTTGTTGAAGTAAAGAAAATGTTGTATATCCGATAAGGATAATACAATGTTTACATGAAATCATTCTTTCGCTCTTTTTTCTTTTTTACTGTTTCGTTGTTCCTGAGTATTGCCAATGCTCAGGAACAACGCATGCAACTTCTCGGCAATCTGAATATTCCGCACGGTGTAAGCGGAGGCACGACCTATTTTTCCAGTTGCTGGGGATGGGTTTCTCCCGATGGACGGGAGTATGCATTACTCGGAACGTGCAACGGAACCTCCATCATTGATTTGAATTCCGATTCGTTGCGGGAGATTCAATTTATTCCCGGAGTGTTTGCAAGTTACTGCCTGCGGGAGATAAAAACTTACAAACAATACGCGTACATTGTAACAGAAGGGGGAGGCGGAACGCAAATCGTTGACCTCTCCTGCTTGCCGGATACTGCAATTCTTGTCAAGAATTTCATCTACCGTGATTCATCCAACAGTACAACGAAACACACGACGTATTCTCACACGGTGACAATTTCCGACGGCTATCTGTATCTCAACGGAAGCCGCGGATGGAAGCCAACAGGCGGCTCGGTAATTTTTTCTCTCCGCAATGACCCGACAAATCCCGAATTTCTTTTTGCATTGTCCACGAATTATTTCCACGATACATATGTTCGTAACGATACGATGTATGCGTCTTCAACCACATCGGGCGGCGGCGGCGGTTTGTTTATTGTTGATGTGAAAAATAAAACATCTCCGACGGGATTGGGGAAAATTTCTTACACGGGAAGCGGTACGCACAACTCGTGGCTTTCCCTCGATGGCAAGTATGTCTTCACCGCCGATGAAATCGGGACGACACAACACAACATGAAGGTGTGGGACATCAGCAATTTCCCGGAGTATCAACAAGTAACAAGTTGGCATGGAGAGCCGACGAGTATTGTTCACAATGTTCATGGGCGAGGGAACTACATTTACGTTGCACATTACAAAGCAGGAATGTATGTCGTTGATGTGCATGACCCGATATATCCGTTTACTGTAGATTTTTATGATTCGTATAATCCTGTCAATGATGGAATAGCGAGTCCGTTTGCCGGTTGCTGGGGCGTCTATCCATACTTTCCTTCCGGGCGATGGATAGGTTCGGATATGCAAACAGGACTCTATCTTTTTTCGTTTGATAGTTTGAAGCCGAGAGAACGTGTGCAATTGCTTTTGCCGGAAAATAATTCTATTACAGCGCCGTTACAATTCCTGTGGAGTTCTGCCGCATCGCAACATGATGACCCGCATCTGTATGATTTGTATGTCTCGTCTGATGTTGCAGATACAATTATTACAACAAACGACACGTCGTTTACTTTTACATCGTTCCCAAAGTTACGGGATGGACAACCGTTCGAGTGGTTTGTGGTTGTTCGGGATGAGTTTACGGAAGTATCAAGTACGGATACGTTTCATTTCACGCATATTGACCCGCTCGGAATTTCTGCCAACGAAGAGCAGACTTCGAAGTTTGAACTCAAACAAAATTATCCCAACCCGTTCAATCCCATCACAAAAATAGCGTTTGAATTACCAGCAACTTCTGAAGTATCGTTGAAGATTTACAACTCGCTCGGTGAAGAGGTGTTGAACTTACTTGATGCAGAATTGCTTTCATCAGGAAATCAGGAAGTGTACTTCAATGCCTCCGGCTTGCCTTCTGGAACGTATTACTATCGTCTAACGACTCCACAATTTGCCGAGACGAAAGTGATGATTCTTATTCGGTAGTAAGTTGTCTCAAAAGTTAAATTTACTAGTAGACGTAACCTTTGCCTACGGCATCGAGACTGTGTAAAAAGTCGGAACATTTTTTAAGAAAATCTGGTTTGAATACTAACATTTTAAATTTCAATTCTTTTTTATGATGCAACAAATCACTGGTGTTAGCCGTGAGCAAATTACATTGTTCCCGGAATCG
>JACREZ010000015.1 GCA_016212665.1 Ignavibacteriota bacterium | reverse complement strand
TACGGCTACGGGTGTCCGTGGTACGGCTACGGGTGTCCGTGGTACGGCTCCGGGTGTCCGTGGTACGGCTACGGGTGTCCGTGGTACGGCTACGGGTGTCCGTGGCATGGCTACGGGAGTCCGTGGCACAGGTACGGGAGTCCGTGGCGGAGTTACGGGAGTCCGTGGCGGAGTTACGGGAGTCCGTGGCGGAGTTACGGACGTCCGGAATTCAATTACGGACGGGAAACAGGCGAAAACGGATTGTTTTTGATGGAGGGGCGATTTGAGTTCGTTTTCATCGGTACTAACTCAATATTCGAGAAAAGTTGGAACTGATTGATAATCGTGGACAGGATGAATTGGAAAATAGTTTTATGAAGGACGCGGAGCATTCGGGCTTACATTCCCACGCTGATAAATGATAGGGAGCGTGGGGATGAGATGCAATTATTAAAAATAAAAAAACCGGTGCAATGTATATAATGCACCGGTTTCCCTTCATTCTTTTATGAAGATTATCGTGGGTCGATCGGCCCGTTGCATTGGTCTAAGCAATATTGACAGATATTGACAATGTAACCGCAATTGTCAACACAATTTGGACCAGGTTGGTTGATATCGGGACACCAACCTGCCTGACCGCCGATGGCACACCACGGCTCCCAAATACTTGAACAGGTTGGAATGGCATAACTTTCCTCGTGGAAAAGTTGAAGCATACCCAAAAGTGCAATGGTCACTACTGCTATGTACAGTAATGAAACTTTTCTAATATTTTTCATGGAAATACTCCTTGAAATTTGATTTTTGAAATAGTGAATGAGCCTACTCTAAAAAGTCGAGTATTGTTTATAATGTCTCAATATCATTTTGTTATTGATACATTTTTTCATAAAACAACTTCTTAGAATTGACTCGTGAATTATTATTAGTATCTTACTTACAAAAAACTGTTCTTAAAGAAGTAACATTATCGTTAGAAGATTACGCAACTCCCACCAATGACTTCATTTCTAGTACATCCTCTTCTTTCAAAAGACCTCTCCAAACTTTTTCAACGTTCCCTTGACTGTTAATTAAAATTGTTAATGGAACTCCGTACACTTTATATTTTCTTGCAAAAACAGTGTCAACTACACATACCTCCGTTGTGAGTTGATTTTTGGCAGCATAGTCTACGGTTTTATCTATCGGATGCGTTGAAAGCCATGATATTTTCATCGTACTATTTTGAAGTGACTGTTCAATACTTTTCCAATTACTTAAATTCTTTTCACAATATGAACAAGTAGTCGAAAAGATAAAGAGAAGATATTTTTTTGTCGTATCATCATATTGAAATTCTTTCGTTGTCCCATTCAAGGTAGCAGCATAAAAAGGGTCTACTCTTTCCCCGACTTTCAGTATTTCTTGAGGGGATGGTTTAGAGATAGCCTCTGCCAATTGTGTTTTTAGTTCACGGTTTTGAAGTGTTAAAAGTATGATTTCAATAGATAGAAATCCTATCAATGCAGTTAAAGCCACTTGTGACCATCGAAATGTTTTCCCAAAAAATTGCATCGTTATTAATCCTTTACAGAAATAAGTAAGCTATCTATACTTAGAATATGATAGCGATAGTTAAAAACTACAAGTGTAAGACCAAACAACACTCCATCACGAAGTAGTAACATCATATCAACAGAATCACTGCTCATGGCGCCGAAACATCCACAGTTCACAGTTTTACCAACAGCAATAATCGGTATAATGAGAGTGATAAAGATGAGTAATAAGAGCATGGTTATCGCACTTGAATATCGAACACCCAGCCCAACTATCATACCTATCCCTGATATAAGTTCAATGATAGGAAATGTGTAGGAAATGATAGTACTAATCGAATCGCCTGTAATTCCAAATTCTTGTATCGTTTGTGCAAATGTTTTTGTGTCTGCTAATTTTGTAATCCCTGCAACAACAAACAACACACCGACTCCCACACGAAACAGGAAAACAGTAATATGATTGATTGATTGTTTGTAGTCCATATAATTTATTGACGCTCGAAAAAAGTTAATTAAATTTTTGTACTCACTTTCCACGTAACAAATACAAAAACAAAGTAACAATAACTCAAAAGAAAGTCAATACCCTACTTAGGGTATTTTTTTCTTTTCGGTTTTTTTGTAAACATTTTTATGATAAAATCTTTGATTCCGTGTACACCCAATTTTTTATACACATGCTTCCGGTGGGTATGCACGGTGTCGGGTGAGCGATACAGTTCATCGGCAATTTCTTTGTCGCTCTTCCCCTGTGTAAAATAGGGTAACAGAATTTTCTCCTGTGGCGTCAGGGACTGCTTCTCTTTTTCATCGAGAGGTTCGGGAACGAGGTGGAGCGCGTGCCGCGCCATCTCTGCGCTTATCGGAATTTTTCCTCCTGCAATTTCATCGAGCGAGAGAATTATTTCCTCGAGATCAATTATCTTGACCAAGTACCCTGCCGCGCCGCGTTGAATAGCAGTATTCATCGTCGCCGGTGTTTTATCGCCCGTGATGACAAGAACTTTTGTCTCCGGCATCTTTTTCCGGATTACCTCCAGCAACTCAAGCCCATTCATATTCTTTCCAAAGTGCAAATCTAAAACGAAAAAACGCGGAGGTTTCTCTCCCTCCAACCTCTCAAATGCTTCCTCGCACGACTCGAACGCGCAAGGACAAACATAGTGTTCAGAACTGTTGACAACTTCCTGAAAGATCGTTCTACACGATAACTCATCCTCGACAATCCAAACCGTTGGTTTGTGTTGTTGTTCGTCCTCCCGTATGCCATTTGCCCCCGTTTGTTGTTGAATGATGTTGTTGCCCATCTTGCATCCTTTCAAAAAAATTGATTGAATAATTTTAAGAATCTTTTGAGAGTGGGAGTTGTGTGTGCGTCCATACAGCCCATAACAGCACACTTCAGACATCCTCGCTGTGTAAGTGTAGTAAAAAATCATTGAATAGACAAACAGAACTGCCTGTTTTTAGTGGTAATTTCACTCTCATTCAACCATAAAAGCATGTTGCCGAATGGTCATTGCGAGCGCAGCAAAGCAATCTCACTATTGAAAGTAGAGTGGAATGCGGGATTGCTTCGTCGCTTCGCTCCTCGCAAAGACACTTTTCGATATTCGGCAACACGCTCAAAAAAAATAAACCCGCTCTTCCTCCTGAATGAGCGGGTTGTATTTTTGACGAATTCCTGCTTCCGGTTTCTCCTGCTTCGACCTCCTGTCGAACAGGAGAATGAATTTTCATTCGCTTGTGAGGTACTTTTGTTCCAACTTCCTGTTACACTGTGTTCCTCCTGAACGTGCAACAATTGAATCTTAACTTAATCCACGTATCCACGGCAAATGAAAACTACCGAAAGAAGTTGGTACAATATACAATGTGTGCGAGGGTGAGTCAATAGGGAAATTCCTGATACGGTATGTCAGGGTTTCCCTGATATAACTGACATGTTCTATCAGGAATTCCCTGATGGAAAACTGAATTTTCAAGAGGAACGTTTCCGAAAACCCTGATGAAAATCAGCCGGGAGAAAGAAAAAATCGGAGCGGGGGTTATTTTCCCAACACGATAACGCCCTTCACGATAGCGTATTGCGTCAACTCGGCTGTGGTGTAAATCCCCAATTTTTCCGTGATGTGCTGGCGATGCGTTTCCGCAGTCTTCACACTGATGTTCAAATCGTAGGCAATTTCTTTCAGGGCTTTCCCGGAAGCAAGAAGTTTGAGAATTTCCCGTTCCTTCGGTGTAAGAACATCTATTTCATCATCCGGCAGGTGAGAAATTTGTTTCAGGTAATCTTTAATAATCTCGCTCCCGAGCGTTGGACTGATGTAGAGATTTCCCGTCAACACGAATCGAATTGCTGAAATCAATTCTTCGAACGCGCAATCTTTCAGTAAGTAACCGGAGGCGCCTGCACGAAGCATATTCATGACAAATCGTTTTTCGGAATGCATCGAGAGAGCAATGATTTTCGTTGCCGGGCTGAATGAAAGTATTGTTTTCGTCGCTTCGATTCCGTTAATATCGGGAAGGGATACATCCATCACGATGACATGCGGATGTAACTTCTCGGCTTGTTCAATGGCGAGCGTTCCGTTTTCCGCTTCCCCGATAATTTCAAAATCGGGTTGTTTCGATAACATGCTACGAAGACCTTCCCGTAAAATCAGGTGGTCATCCACAAGGAGTATTTTAGTATTCATGGTACAATGATACGATAATTTTTCATAAGGGTCAATCAGGAATATTCACCGATGGAATGTAGTGAAAGCGGGATGAGTAACCGAATCGTCGTTCCGCGTTTGTTCTCTGCTGTTGTTCGGGATTGGATGATTGTTTCACCGCCGATGTGTGAAATGCGCTCACGGATATTGAAAATTCCGAATCCCATCTTTGATGTTCTCCACGATTTGGAACGAGCCGCATCGAGAACCTGTGTACTGTCAAACCCGACGCCGTTGTCGTGAACGGAAATTTCAAGATGATGTCCCTTACATTGCGTGGTGACTGTAACGCGTGTCGCCCGTGCGTGTTTGATGATGTTGACCAAGAGTTCCCGGACAGCATGGAAGAGCATTACCTTTACTTCGTCTTCGAGCGGCTTCGGCTCTTTATCATCGTGGAATTCAAATTGAATACGATGTTCCGTCATCATTTTCTCAACGAGCCACTCAAGCGCCTGAACAAGTCCTAATTCATATAGAATGGGCGGACTCAATTCAACCGTCAGTGAGCGGGTATCCTGAATTGCGCGGGTAAGCATCTCCCGTATTTCTTTGAACACGCTCAGATTGGTGTCGGAAGAAATACCGGCTTGCAGTTCGCCGAGTTTAATTTTACAAAATGCGAGCGTCGCCCCGATGGAATCGTGGAGATACGTTGCCATCTTTCTTCGTTCCTGTTCTTCGGAAATTGAAAGTTGTGCTGTCAACGTTCTCAGTTCGTGTTGGTATTTCATCAACTGAACAACGGATTGTTTTCTCTCCGTAATATCGAATGCGGTAGCAATGGTCGCCTCTTTTCCTTCAAAGGTAATGGAACCGAGAATAAAATCCGCCCATCTGTCGGAACCATCGGCGCAATGAATTTTTCCTTCAAAGCGTTTGATGGAATCGCCCCGGTATTTCATTCTTGCAATTCCGCTATCATTGGATTGCTGTTCATCGGTAGCAAGTAGTTGCATGAACGATTTCCGGAGAAGTTCATCTTCCGTAAACTTTGTCAAACGACATGCTTCGCTGTTGACAAACAACAGTCGTGAATCGGCAAAAATAAAAATTGCCGAATGCGAGGTTTCGGTAATCGTACGAAATCGTTCTTCGCTTCGCCTGAGCGCCGCTTCCGATTTTCTTCTGCGGACAAAATAACTGACTGCAAAAATGATACTCAATAATGAAAGCGTTCCAATCGGGAGAAAGAATACCGGGCGTTTAAGGAGCGGAGGTTGGATTGTAAAGAATACCTGCTTCCCGGGTGTGTCGTACTGTCCGAACACACCACGCGCCTGCAGATAAAAATGATAATTCCCCGGTTCTAGTTTCTGGTACGTAATGCTTCGTTGCGTATTCCATGCCGACCATTCTTCATCGTTCAGCCGGTACCGTGTCTGTACCTCATCGGGAGGCAACTCTCCATTAAAAGCAAGCGCCTTCCATTGAATGGTAGTTTTCGCTTCTTCAATTATCGGCTCTTCTAACTTGATTCTCGGAGAAGGAGGAATTGGAATCGTTCTGTCAAGAATTGCAAGTCCGCCTCCCAGCGTGCCGACATACACTTTCTCGCTCCGGGGAACGATGGGCCAAATGAACGGGTACTTCAACCCGCTCCGTTCATCATAGATTCTCCACTCCCCCTGATTATAACTGCCAAGCCCGCGTTCCGTCGCAATCCAGAGTACGCCGGATGAATCAACCACGAGGTCCCAGATATTATCATTGACCAACCCATCACGCGAAGTAAAATATCCGATAGAATCTTTTTGGTTAACATATCCTAATCCGCCGCCGCCGTCCTGGTCACCAAACCAAATATTATCGTTAGGTCCATATGCCAGTGTAAAAATTCTGGGTTTTTTCAAATTCGAATATAATACTTCCCACAGTCCGATAGTACCTTCTTTCCAACGTTGCAATCCCGTAATCGTGCCGAACCATTTTCCGCCATGAGCATCTTCGACAAACGAGTAGAGCCGTAATTTTTCTTTGCCTGCAATTTCCGTCCATGGTTTTATTGTATCGTTCACTAAGCGATAGGGAGTAAGTTTTTTGTAATACGAATTTTCTCTTGCTGACAAAGGCAGAAACCATAATTGTTGTTGTCTATCTTTTGTAATCTTATGAAAATAGATTTCCGTCTGGCTGCCGGTTACAGGATGGTGCTTCCATTTTTTTCCGTTCCATTGATATAAGCCGCTAAACGCTGAGCCGCTCGATATCCAGACATTTCCCTTCTCATCAACGTCCATCCCTGTTACCCCGGCGATACTTTTTCCTAAAACATTCCGAATCCATTTTCTTCGATTGCCCGGTCCGAGAATTTCTATTCCATCGGCGGTCGCAAGCCAGATTTGTTCATCGGGCATGATAACAATCTCATTCACCATGTTTCTCTTCATCATGGATGGATGTCCCAATAAGTTCCACCGGGATTGCTGAACTTTATACACAAACATGCCGTTTTCCCCGCCGAACCAAACATCATTATGGTTCGAGATAAAAACGCTTCGGGGATTTTTCATGAGGGGATTCAATCGTGAATACGACTTCCATTTTCCAATCTGTTTGATTCGTATCTCATTATTTTTTTCGACCGTAATAATATTGCCGTTCAAATCAATATCGAATGAATTGGTAAATGTCGCATCGGTACTCATGTAAAGTGTCGGGCGTACACTCTTATTCCATTCCCAGAGTCCCTGATGACTCAACGGATTGACGATTGCAAGCGCCCCATACCCTGCCGAATTTTCTTCTATCCCGTTGATGATAAAAATTCCTTCCGGGGAGGGAAGCAGTAACTGCCATACTGTATCCCGGAGTTTATAAATTCCCATTGTACTTTTCAGCCAGAGACTTCCATTCTTCACTTTTCCAAACTCAGACACCGTACCTTGAAAATAGCCGGGAATAATTAAGGGGACAGAAATTTCCCCCTGTGTATAACTGAAAATGGAATCATTTTTCAAAAACAACAATGTGTTGTTTTGCACCGCCTCCATAAATTGTGTTTGTTGAAGTTCGCGTATCTCCCTGAATCCGTTTTTATTTCCCCAAAAAACAGATTTCATCGAGAACACTACTAAGTTCTCTCCCCGTACCGACCTGATAAATGATTGATAACTATCTTTCCGATTGGGAAGAAGAACTTTATTAAACTCATAACCATCAAACCATGCTATCCCTTCGGTGGTGTTCACCCAGATCGTACTATCTTCTGTTTCAAAAATCTGTAACACATTGTTCGACGGCAACCCGGATTTTGTCGTAAAGTGAGACCATCTCCAATCTTCTGTGAAAAGCGGCTCCTGTGCGAACAAACGCACACATGAGACGATGAAGAACAACACGTACTTCATCACATACCGAGAATCACTACATCCACAGAATCTCTGTTTCATGGTGTAAGATATTCATTTGGGATTGAAAATTCAACCTCATCACAACATTACTAACTGAAGTTACGCAACACCGTTGTTTGACGTCAAAAATCCTAATATCGAAATACGAAAAACTAAACAAATCCAAAATTCAAAAAACTAAACCTCTGTTTTAAGGTGAATTTGAAGTTTGAACATTCGAGATTAGAATTTGTTTAGGGTTTCGATATTATGATTTAGGATTTTTTCCTTGAAATTACATGCTTGCGTAACATCAGTTACTAATAAAAAAGCCCCAGTTAATAAAACTGAGGCTCATCTGTTTTCATTATTTAGTGATGTGTTTCAATTCGTGGCACTATTTTACCAGAACCATTTTTTTCGTTTCAATAAAGTTCTTCGACTGACTTTCTTCACTATTCTCCGAAATACCTTCGGCAACAAGCCGATAGAAGTACACACCCGAAGCTAATTCTTTTCCATTGAATGTTACCTCGCGTTGTCCTTCATACATTTCATCACGGTCTAATAATGTCGCCACTTCTTGTCCGAGCATGTTATATATCTTTAGCGTTACAAGTGAATTCTGTCCTAACTCGAATTGTATAGTCGTTGTCGGGTTGAAGGGATTGGGATAGTTCTGCCTTAACGAATACATTGATGGTAGCATATCCTCATACGATGCCGTCGGAATTATTCTTGAACGTGAGACAGTGCTTGTTCTTAGAAATGCTACCCTTCCAAGTTCTTTAGTCCCCTTAACTCTCAGTTTAGTCCCAACTATCCATGAAGTCGTATCAAACGTTCCGGAAAATGCTTCATTTATTTTATTAACCGTTGTATCAATATTTTCATAGACGCTCAACGGTTGATATTCATAATTTGACATAAGATTATTTGCATACTCTGCAATCTCATCCATTGTCATACCACTCAATGGATTACCGCTTCCTTCATCGTACACAAGGTCAGCAAAACCATAGGGTGTTACTCCGGTATCGCTTGCTGCAATATTTACTTGGAGAGCCATTAAATTTGCTAACAGGGTATTGTTGTGTTTCACCGGATCCAGTGAAAGATATTTTTTGACTAAAAGAGCATTTTTGTTATCAAAATCTAATCCTCGAGCAGTCCCGGTATGAATCGTAGTTCCTTTAAGCAATGTTTTCAATACGTCCGTATAGGCTTTGGGTTGGACATAGGCTTTTTCTTTTAGCCCCAGATTGTATTGACCGGGTTTTCCAACACGTAAGAGGGCTGTTGGCATTCGCTTATACGTTTCATAGATGACATTCGCAGTGTTCGGATATTTCGGACGCGTTGCAGGCTTCTGATAATAAATATATCCTAAAGTATCAGGGGTGAATGTTCTGTACTTAACCGCAGATGTTCCTGAGAACGACATACTTGTATCGGATATGCCTGCGAAATATGCATGCGAAGAATTTGCCATACTCCAAAATTCACCTCCGATATATACAGTTTGTCCATATAAAACAATTGAAAATAACGACGCGTAATCATTACTTGGATTCCATGTTGTCGCATTTCCCGTTGTACCATCAAGACATGCCAAGCCATATCGTGTTTGTCCTCCTATCACTCCAAAATCACCGCCAGCATAAACATTATTTCCTGAGATAGCCAACGAACGAACGGTAACATCTGACATAGGATTCCATGCTGTCGGGTCGCCCGTACTGCCATCTATCGCTCCCACGAATTGTCTTGTCTGGGAACCGATAGTCAAAAAATCTCCTCCGACATACACTGTATTGCCTGACAAGGCAAGTGCATAAACGGGACCATCAGCAGCTGGATTCCAACTTTTCAATGAACTTGTACCGACATCAAATGCGGCAAGAAACTGTCTGACCTGAGAATTTATCGTGGTAAATTCTCCACCTATGTAGAGTGTTGAACCGGAAAGAAGTAATGCCCGTGCGGAACCGTCCAATGTTGGATTCCAACTAGTTGGGTTACCTGTAGTTGCATCAACAGAAGCAAGAAATTGTCTTGCTACTCCCCCTATGGTGTAAAAATCTCCACCAAGAAATAGATTTGTTCCTGATAAGAGCATCGTCCAAACTTCACCTTCGACATTCGGATTCCAACTTGATACACTTCCCGTTGATGCATCAACGGCGGCAAGGGAATTTCTATATTCTCCGCCAACGCTTGAAAACTGACCACCTATATAGAGAGTATTTCCAGAGAGTGCCATACTTAAGATATATCCATTCGTTTCCGGATTCCATTCTGTCGCTTCACCACTCAAAGCATCAATTGCCGCGAGTCCATATCTTTGGACTCCTCCCATACTGGAAAAAGTACCGCCGGTACAAACATCGGTTCCATTTAATGCAATTGTCCTGACCGAGCCGTTCAAACTCGGACTCCACGATGTAGCAATCTGACCATCAATATCGAGTGCCGCTATATACCTTCTCGATTCGCCTCCGATAGTAGTGAACCCTCCCCCGACATACAATTTTGCACCGGATACTGTTATTGTGTACACGTAGTCATTTGGATTTGCATAACTAGAAGCATAACCCGAAGTTGTATTAATACGTGCAAAATAATGTACCGTATTACCTCCCATGGTTGTAAAATATCCTCCTGCATAGACATAATTTCCACTTTTTGCTAACGCTACTACGGAACTGTTTGCATTCGGATTCCATGTTGTTGCATTTCCTGTTGAAGCATCAAGTTCAGCAATATAATTCCTTGGCTGTCCTCCTATCGTAGTAAAATTTCCACCCACATATACTGTTGATGTGGATATTTCAATGGCAGAAACAGAGCCCGTTGCAGTAGGATTCCAGCTACTTAAACTCCCCGAAGGAATTGAATAGGAAGCAATACGGTTTCTCGTTGAACTACTTATCGTCGTAAATGCACCTCCAACGTATAGCGTGGTACCGGTACTATTTATATTGAGACATGATACAGTGTTACTTGGTGAAGGATTCCACGAAGTCGCTAAGCCCGTAGAAAGTTCTATCTGAGCAAGCTTCGTTCTTGATTGCCCGCCTATCACTGTAAATTGACCGGCAACATAAATGTATGAACCATATAATGCAAGTTCTGTTACATAACCATTTGGATTTGGAGACCACGTTGCATCCAAAGTGTTATCGGAAAGTATATGTGCAAGATATTTTTGTGCAGTGGCTTCCACCATCGTAAAATTTCCACCGATGTACCACCCCCCGGAACCATCTGCAACAACTGCATACACGGTTCCGTTGAATCTTGGAAAATCGGCATCTCGGATACCTGTACTTGAATTAATGTTGACACAAGAACCTGTTGCTGGTCCTACTTGTGAGAATTGTCCCCCGATGTAAATTGTGTTACCAGTACGAACTGTGGAATATACAGCTCCGTTCGTAACCCAAAGATTATCTTGGATAGTTTGAGCAGGGAGCAGTGATGCACCACTAAATAAAGTAATAACGACTGCAACCATCAAAAAAATAATATGAGAATTTTTCATAGGTGTTATCCTTTGTTTTGTTTAATAAATATTTAATAAAGAAATTATGGAGTGCTACGAATTTATCTTCTAACGTAATCTATGACTCAATAATGTCATAGCGATACAGAAAAAATAGTAGCCTACTATTTTACTTGTTACAAGTCTGTAAAAAGAACAACACTACAATGATAGGAAAGAACCGGAGGAGAGAATGATATTTTCTCAATAGTACCTCAGTACTAATGTTACTTCAGTAAATTTGAGAATCACAATCAATATGATTGTCAAACCGGGCATAATATAATTAACATGAATGAATATGTCAATAGATTTTGTAAAAAATTGTCTATCTGTTGTCGAACATCATAGTCTAAAACAACCGTAAATATTGTGCAATCATATATTACATCCTACAGTGTCAACATATTATAGGACGGTACATACCCCAAAAAGAAGAAAGCCCCAATCTTTTTCAGACTGAGGCTTTATCAAAACAATAAATAAATATTTTACCGTTTGTCAGGATATTTCGGCACAGGCGGCAACTTCTTCTCTTGAGTCTTGAGTTCCTCAAGAATTACCTCGATTGCTTTGGTAAGTTGCTCATCCACTCCGGCATATTCTTTTGCCGGATCGTTATCAACAACAATATCCGGGTCAACACCATATCCTTCCATAATCCAATTCTGTTCATCAAGACCAAATCGCGAAAACTCCGGTCTGTTCAGAAATCCTCCATCGAGCAACGGAAGCGAGCCGCGAATCCCGACAACTCCGCCCCAACTTCTCTTGCCGATGAGTTTACCAAGTTTATATTTCTTGAAACGATACGGAAAAATATCTCCATCAGATGCAGAGAACTCATCAAGAAGAAGAACTTTCGGTCCCCAGACCATTGCGTCGGGGTCGGTTGTGGGAACAGTGTTGCGCGCGATACTAATCATTGCAACTTCACGCCGTAAGCGTTCGACGATTTGAGGAGATACATTTCCACCACCATTTCCGCGGTCATCTATGATAAGCGCTTTCTTCTTCAACTGCGGATAGAAATATTTGACAAACTCATTCAGACCATTCACGCCCATGTCAGGAATATGAATGTATCCGACTTTTCCATTCGTTGCTTCGTCAACTTTCCTGATGTTGTTTTGTACCCACGTATAGTAATAGAGCGACGCTTCATTGTCTGTCGGAATAACAACAACATCACGGCTCCCTTTTTCATTTGCATCCGAATTGACTTTCAATTTCACTTGTTTGCCTGCTGTGTTTACTAATGCTTCATAGATGTTGTTCATCTCCTTAGTTGATTTTCCATCAACAGCAAGAATGTAATCGCCCTCTTTCACATTGACGCCAATCTCCGTCAATGGAGAACGCTTACTCTTCTCCCAGTTTTGTCCTTTCAGAATTTTCTTGATGCGATAATAGTTCGATGAGGCATCTCGCTCAAGTTCCGCACCAAGCAATCCAAGAGGAACACGCGGTGCTTTGGGATAATCACCGCCTCCGACGTACGCATGACCAACATTTAATTCACCAATCATTTCACCGATGATGTAGGTTAAATCAACACGATGACTTACATACTCAACTAACGGTGCATACTTTTTCTGCATGGCTTTCCAATCAACACCGTGCATGTTCGGGTCGTAGAAGAAATCACGCATCTGCCGCCAGCACTCGTTATAGATTTGATTCCACTCGCCTTTGCGGTCGAGTTTCACTTCCATGCCGCTCAAATCGAGTTTGTCTTTCATTTCGATTTTCGATTTCGGCAAATCAATAATTGCATATGAACGGTCTTTCGAAACAAGCATTTTCTTTTGGTCAGCGGAAATTTCATAACTGCCGATTTCACCAAGATTGGTTTCCTTCTGCTCGCTCAAATCATATATCATGAATTGTGTTTGTTCATCTTTGCTTCCTCGTCTTGTGTAGTAAAGAGTGTTACCGACGGAATTCACATTTCCGTAATTCGCCGCTTGAATCGGCAAACCAACGATTCGGTCTTTCAATCCGTCAAGGTCAACTTTGACAACAACTTTATCCTCTTTCTTCTCTTCATCTTTCTTCTCCTTCTTATCCTTCGCGTCTTTCTTTTCTTCCTTCTTTTCTTCTTTGATTGACACTTCATCGCTCTTCGGTTTGAATGGCGACTCGGTATCTTTCGCCAGCGTTAGGAAATAAATTCTCGACATATCCTGATACGCATGATTCCATTCTGTCGCGCTGTAGAGTGGGTTGAAGTCACGGTCTGAAACAAAGAATAAATATTTTCCATCCGAACTGAAGACCGGCTGCGAAGCATCGTACCAACCATCGGTTACTGCAGTTGATTTTCCGCTCTCAAGCGAATAGAGATTCACTTTATTCATCATCTCAACCTCAGGCATCGTGTACGTTATCCATTTGCTATCCGGAGACCATCCGTATTGATTGAATTCAAATGCTTTGGATTCAGCAACAAGCGTTATGTCTTTGGAATCAACATCAACAAATTGCAGGCGTTGTTTTCTATCAGCCCACAAAAGCTTCTTGCTATCGTTCGACCAATAGATTTGAAATTTGTACGAATCACCATTCTTTGTGAGTTGTGTTGGCGGCGCGCTTCCATCCTGCGGCTCTATATAAATTTCATCTTCACCGCTTGCATCGGAGATGTACGCAATCCATTTTCCATCAGGGGACCATTTTGAATTTCGTTCATGGATGCCGGGCGTTGACGTGATATTCCGAACAACTCCGTTCTTTGCCGGAACCGTGAATACATCACCGCGTGCGCCGAACAATGCACGCTTGCCGTCGGGAGAAATTTCGTAGTTGGTGACTTGGTCATTGACTTTCAAAATTCCGCCGCGGCTTCCGACCATATCATCATCAATCCTGATAGAAACTTTCTCCGTTTTCTCAGTTGCCAAATCAAACTTGTAAATGTAGCCGCCGTTTTCAAACGCAATTGCTTTATCACCGAGCGACGGGAACTTGATGTCATAATCCTTGAACGTCGTGAGTTGCTTCGTCTCCTTCGATGTCAAATCATACGAATACAAATTCATTCGTTTTGCTTCGTCACGGTCGGAGATGAAATAGATTTTATTGCCGCTCCACATCGGGATAATGTCGAGCGCAGGATTATTCGTGATGTTTTCAGTCTTCTTTGTTTCAAAATCATAAATGGAAATATCGTCAGCCATGCCGCCGCGATATCGTTTCCATGTTCTGAACTCGCGGAAGATTCGGTTGTACGCGAGTTTCTTGTCGTCGGGAGAGTACGAGCAGAAACCGCCGCGGGGCAACGGGAGATTTTCCACCAAGCCGCCATCAACCGATGCAAGATAGAGTTGTCCTTTGAAATCGTTGAACTCTTTCATGCGCGAACGGAAGACGATGCTTTTGTTATCGTGCTTCCATCCCATGACGAGATTGTTCGGTCCCATTCTGTCAGAGACATCGTCACGACCAAGCGTTGCTGTGTAGGTAAGCCGCTTGGGAACGCCGCCTTGCGATGGCATCAGATAGACTTCGGTGTTACCGTCGTATTGTCCGGTGAAAGCGAGCCACTTGCCGTCGGGAGAAAATCGGGCAAAGAGTTCTACGCCTTCATCGTTAGTAAGTTTTCGTGCAACGCCGCCCGTAGCGGAAACCGTGTACAAATCAGTTGCGTAACTGAACACGATTTGGTTTCCATAGATTGTTGGGAAACGAAGCAAACGCGCTTCATCCTGCGCAACCAACGAAACGGTTGTTGCAAGTAATAACAGAGTAATGAGAATTAGAGTTTTGTTCATAATATTCCTAAATGTGAGCCTGCTCTCTATATAGATTCGGCTCATGAATGGATTAGTTAGTTAGTTTCGGATTTGTGTACGGAAAAGAACGGAAATTGTTAGTGTGATGAAAAGAATTTTTATTGCGGACTGCCTATTCGTATTTAGTGTTACCAATTATGCCCGCGCTATTTCTTTTGTTTTTTGAGTTGTTGTTGCAACGCTATACCTTTTGAAGTGAGCCGGTATTTTTGTTTTGGGCTATTAGGAGATTCAGGAAGAGTCATTTCTACAAAGTTAGAGGCAATTGCGGGTAACATATAACTGACTCTGAAAAAATCATCATGTTTCAGTTGCAATAATTCTTGAATTTCTGCCCGTTTCATAGAACCTTTCAGAACAAAAACTACCCTTTTTACTGTCTCCGCTACTTCCCCAGCAACTTCCCCAGCAACTTCCCCACCAACTTCCCCAGTAGCTTGGTCGGTAGCCTGCTGTTTTCTCCAAAGAATTACCTTAAACGATTCTTCCTGAACCAAATCAGGTTCTTTAAGACCTGCTGCCAAACAAGACTGAATCATATCTGGAATACCGGTTCCCATCCGTTCAATATATCCAGCAAGATAAAGCGGTTCTGCAATGAGTGGATTGGCTGGGTATGACGGATGAGGTTGTTTGAGTTTTGAGATTGTTAGATTGAATGGCAAATGCCCGGGATTCCAAATTTCAAGACGGTTTCTGAAAAGCATGACTTGCACAGAGCCGGTGCTGTTGTAATCACGGTGTGCCACTGCGTTTACAATTGCTTCTGTTACGGCTGAGCGTGGAATTTCATAAGTAACTGGAACATCTATTGAGGCGCTTCTGTCACCCACTGAAAGGTTGATCCGGGACAAAACAAAATCAACAGCCTGATTGACCTGCTCAAAAATATCACCTTTATAAACCTGGTATGCCGGAATTGGTTTCATGATTTCATTCCCATGAAAAAGCGCACAACGAATTTCAGCAGTAATGAAAAATTGCTGTAGTTTTTTGCTGAATAAAAGAATAGCCGCATTTGCAAGTCCATTGTCACGAAGAAGATTCAGGTGAGTAAGTATGCTTTCCATTGTAGCTGTGGAAGAAAGCGGGAACCCTCTTTTTGCCTGAGCTTCTTTTACAAACCATGTTATTCTCTCTGTATCCAAATCTGCTACAGTAGCGCTTTTGCACATGCTAGCATCAAACGGACCGGAACGAATGAGTTCTTTTTCACCAAGTAAATTTATGAGCGAAGCATAAATTGCGGTCTTGAGTTCAACGGTACTGCTAAACTTTTTCCTGACGACCGCATCTTCTGCTTTTTTGATGAGTAATGTTTCTTTTGGATGTCTCTCACTATCAGCTACATGGCTAATAAAAATCAAACGGGTTTTATGTTCTGATGAGGCAAGATGATATTCGAGTTCAGTGGGAGAAATTCCATCATTATTTTCGTAGCCATATTTCTTTCCGAAAATACCAAGGTAAACATCCGCTTGTCTTACCTGTTCAAGATAGGCGGTAGAAGCATCTCTGTCTGTTGCCGGAAGATTTTCAAAAAGAAATGGCTCAAAAAAACGACCCAGCAAAGCATCAGTCGTCAAATAATCATACAGCATTTGCCTTTCTTCGGCAAATTCTGATTGCACACTGCTTACGAAAATCTTCAACTTATTCATCGATTATTCTACAAAGGGTAACTGATACAACACGGAGTTATCTGAGATAAATCATTTTCTTCGTTTCACTATATGTCGAAGTGAAGAGACGATAAACATATACTCCACTTGCTAAATTTGTTGCATCAAACGTTACCGATTTATTCCCTCCACTTTGTAAGCCATTCACAACGGTTGCAATTTCTTCACCAAGGACGCTGTAAACTTTTAATATTACATAATCAGACTTAGGCAAAAAATAATTAAAGATAGTGGAAGAGTTGAATGGATTGGGATAATTTTGGTTTAGTGTGAAGTTGCTAAAACTCTTTGTTTCGTTCTCTCCTTCAAAAGATGCTTCTAATGGAATAGGATTACCTATTTCAACTATATCATCCGACATATTAAATGAATCTATTGTCCTACTACATGAACTTGTAAACAAACCAAATTCTAAATTTAATGCATACACTAAATAACTTCCATCTTGATAAAAGGGATACCCACATGCAGTTCCATCATAGGCTGTTCTCAAAATAATAGTGTCGTTGTCAATACCTTTCCAATATGCTGAGACAAGAAAAGTAATACGATAGAGTTCACCAAAACCAGGGATATCTAATGTATCAAGTTCTGCGTTTATCACCTTACCGATAAATACCGCATTGCTATTTGCTAAAGCTATTGTGGGAGTTTCCCTCTCTCCGCATGTACAAGCCCATGATTCATAATTCAAAACGGAGATTATTAGCGCTAATAAAAACAAGTGTTTCATAATGCTATCCTTTCTTGAAATATCTATCCGAAATTGTTGTGAAGTAAAATAGAATTGCTATTTGTGGTCTTCTAATTGCCTGAATGTACTCAGAATAACAAGCTTATCAAAGTCTCATTCCAGCCCCGTCAACCCTTCCCTCACAGCATATTTTGTCAATTCAGCAACCGAAAACATTTGCAATTTATCCATGATGTTCTTCCTGTGTGAATCAATGGTGTGAATACTCAGGTTCAGTTTCTCTGCAATGTCTTTGCTTGAATTTCCTTCAGCAAGGAGTTGGAGAACTTCACGCTCTTTTGCAGTCAGCAAAACGGTTTGATGTTCTTTCTGTTTATCTGCTTGAGCAACAATATCCTCAACCACGACTCCGGTAATCTCAGGACTGAGATAGATTTTCCCGCGCAGTACTGTATCCATTGCAGTTCCAAGTTCGTCAACCGCACAATGTTTTAACATGTAACCCTTTGCACCGGCGATCAACATTCCCGTCACGTATCGTTTGTCAATATGCATCGAAAGCGCAATAACTCTTGCATCGGGCATTGCTTGTGTAATTTGCCGAGTCGCTTCAATGCCGTTCAACTCCGGCATGGAAATATCCATGAGAATAACGTGCGGACGAAGTTGCAAACATTTCTCCACCGCTTCCTTTCCGTTCTCCGCCTGACCGACGATTTTCATATTCAACTCTTTCTCGATGAGCGATGCAAGTCCCTGACGCATGAGCGTGTGGTCATCGGCTAAAAACACATTGATTGACTTCTGTTGTTCGTTCATGTTCACTCCTTTTTCTTCATCGGCAGAGTTACCGTCACCGTCGTCCCCCGTTCTTGTTTCGAAACGATATTCAACGAGCCGCCAACATACACAAGTCGTTCTTTGATATTAAATAATCCGAACCCGCCTTGCTTGGATATTCTCGAACCGAGCATCTCGACATTGAATCCTTTCCCGTCATCGTTCACGCTGAGAAGAACTTTGTTCGGTTGATAAAGCAAAGCGATTCGTGCGCTCGTTGCCTGTGCATGTTTCGTTACGTTCATCAAGAGTTCCCGTGCGATGGTGAACAATAACACCACCGATTCATGTTCAAGTTGTATCGTTCGCTGACTTGCCTCGAACGAGCATTTCACTCCGTGCCGCTGCTCGATTTGCTCGGCAAGCCATTCCAGTCCCGCTTCAAGTCCGAGTTCATGCAACAGCGGAGAACTCAATTCAAACGTCAGCGTCTGAGAATCGCGGATGAGTTGCTCGACAAGCGCCTGCACTTCACGAACCTGCTGAAGAAATTGTTCATCCGAAATTACTTGTTGCAACCCGTGCAATTTCAACTTGCAAAAAACAAGATTTTGACTGATATAATCGTGCAGGTACGTTGCCATCCGTTGTCGCTCACGTTCCTCCGTTCCCGAAAGTTCGGAAGCGAGTGAGACTAGTTTTGCCTCTGCGTTCTTCCGTTCGGTAACATCAAACGCAACCGCAAGGATTGCAGGATTCCCTTCGAACACGATTCGACCGAGCGTGAATTCCACCCATCGCTCTCCATTCGATTGTGCTTGAAGTTGCACTTCGAGATTTCTTGTTCTGTTTGAAGATTCATCAAGCAATTTTGATTCAGCAAGAAATGCTTCCCGGCTTGTTTCGCTGAACAATTCAATCAACTTCATTTGCATCAAATTGCTCGAAGAACTTCCGGTCAACTTCTCTGCCGCAGGATTGAGAAACAGCGTCTTGGTCTCATCAAAAATAAAAATTGCAACAGGCGTCGTTTCCGTAACCGTTCTGAATTTTTCTTCGCTCCGCCGGAGTTCCGCATCTGCTTTTCGTTTCCTGATGAAATACGTGAACGCGAGAATCACGAACGCAAGAGCCAATCCCCCAATGGGAAGATAAAACAAGGGCTGTTGAATCATCGGCGGCGGAATCGTAAAGGAAATTGTTTTCCCGCTCAGGTCAACCTGACCGAACAATCCTTTCGCCTGCACAGATAACGAGTAGGTACCTGGTTGAAGATGTTCGAGATGGAAAACTCGTTCTGTCGTCCACGCCGACCACGTTTGATTCTCGAACCGGTAGCGCGTTTGAATTTCCTCAGCCGAAAGTTCACCCATGAATGCAAACACACTCCAGCGAATCTGCACGTTGCCTCCATCAATCAATGGTCTTTCTATTACAACACGGGGAAATGAAGCCGCAGTTGCTCCGCGATGAAGAATCGCCAATCCTTTTCCGCGCGTTGCCACATACACTTGGTTTTCTCGCGGGAGAATTGTCCAGAGCGATAAACAACTTAAACCGGTTTTTTCTCCGTACGTAGTCCACGTTCCGTTTGTATAACTGCACAACCCGCCTTCCGTCGCAACCCACAATATTCCCAGAGTATCTACAACCAAATCCCACACCTGATTGTGAATCAGTCCATCGGTTGTCGTGAAGTAGTGAACATTATCTTCTTCATCAATATACCCTAACCCGCCGCCTGCATCCTGGTCGCCGAACCAGAGAATATTTTCATCATCAATAGCAAGTGTAAATGTTCGGGCAATTTTCAATCCTTCTTCAATTCCCCAATGTGTCCATGTTTGATTTCTGAAGCGATAAATTCCCGTTACTGTTCCGAACCATTTTGCTCCATCATGTCCTTCTGCAAACGCGTACACGCGATTACGGTAGACATTCGTCGAATCACCGAATGAAATAAACTCATCATTCATGAACCGGAACACACCGGGTTGTACAATCCCTGATGCAGTTCCCCGACTTGCGAGCCCGAGAAACCAGAGCGTACCATCAAACGATGTTCTGATTTTGTGAAAACGATTTTCTTCCGGGTGTTCACCAATATCGAAATGTTGCCAGCGAGTTCCATCCCAACGATATGCGCCGCTGAATGTTGTCCCGCTCGAAATCCAGATATTTCCGAACACATCCTGCGCTAATCCTGTTACACCATACAAATGTTTTCCTTCAATTTCGGAAATCCACTCTACTGTGCTGTCGTTTCGGTGAATCTCTACTCCGTCTCCCGTTCCAAGCCAGAGCGTTCCATCGCGGGCAAACAGAATTTCATTCACATTGTTACGTAACGTCAATTCCTTGTGGGTGATGTTCGACCATAACGCAACAGACCGCTTGAGGAGATACAATCCTTTACTTGTAGCAACCCACAAATCGCCATTCGAAGCAAACCTGAGGAACTTACATTCCTGCAAAAAGCGCGGCACATGTTCCGGCGAACTCCACACTCCCTGCTTTCTGACGCGAACTTCTCCCGAAGCATACACGGCAATAGCGTCTCCGTTCGGCGCAACATCCAAACATAACACCTGACTCCCTTTCTCCGACACATTTAACACCGGAACCGATGTGCTATCCCACTCCCAAATTCCTCTCATCTCCATCGGGCTAACCACAGAAGCGATACCCGTTCTATGAATATTTTCTTTCAGTATGTTCACACGAATCAATTCCGTCGAGTCAGCAATGACCGTCTCGAACTGTTCACCGTTCCATCGGCTTAACGATGAAGAAGTATTGAGCCATATCTGTTGAGCATTTGTCTTCCATACATTCATTGTTTTGTTTGATGTCAACAACTCATCAACAGCAGTTTTCACACTTCCATCATGCTTTACCACAGAATTTTTTTCAAGAAAAAGAATCTCCCGCTCATTGAACGGAAAAACAGGCGCTGATATGTAATTTGGTAATTTCCTGAACTGATGTTGAACGCCGATATACACTCCGCTTTCAAATCCCAAAGCGATACTGTCGGCTATCCAATCGCCAAGCCACGTCGGTTTAGATGAAGGCAATTCTTTTTCTTCTGCAAGAATCCATTGGTAACCATCGTACCAAACAACGCCGTTGGAAGTGAGCGCCCAAATCGTTCCGCTCTTTGTTTCAACTATAGAAATGACATTTTCCGACGGCAATCCATACACCGAAGTAAAATGCACCCAACGCCACTCATCACTCAGGTTTTCTATTTGTCCGAAAACCAATTGAACAGGGAAGAGTACGAGAACAAGAAGAGTAACCGGGAGTATTCTAAGCAGAGATTTGTTTGATTGTTTCATCGGTACAAATGTAAGAAAAAGCGGGCAATTTCTTTTGGTTTTTATGCAGAAAATTCATAGAATCACACGCGTTTTTCACAAGGTCACCGCCCGTAGCCTGAGCGCTGACGAAGGCGACCTCATGTATATAATTTTTTTGCCTCAATAATCTCAACAGAATTTCCGAAAGTATTACTATGAACGAAACCGTACTCGACCGCCTCCTCCGTTACGTGAAGATTGATACTCAATCTTCCGAAGAATCAACCACGTATCCCAGCACCGACAAACAATGGAACTTGCTCAACCTGCTTGTTCAGGAATTGAAAGCATTCGGCTTGCCCGATGTTACCATTGATAAGTATGGATACGTGATGGCAACACTGCCAAGCAACATTCCTCAATCGGACAAAGCGTTTGGCAAAACTCCTGCTGTCGGATTTATCTCGCATGTTGATACATCTCCTTCCGCTTCCGGCACGAACGTGAAACCGCAAGTGATAACCTATCAGGGCGGCGACATCATTCTCCCCGGCGACCCGTCGGTCATCATCAAAGAATCGGAGAACAAAGAATTGAAACGGAACATCGGCAAAACAATTGTTACAACTGATGGAACGACTCTTCTCGGCGCGGATGACAAGGCAGGAATTGCAATCATCATGACTGCTATTCAAACATTACTCAACAATCCGAACATCATTCACGGTGATATCAAAATAGGATTCACTCCCGATGAAGAAATCGGTGCGGGAACAAAATACTTCGACATCCAAAAATTCGGAGCGCAGTTTGCCTACACCGTTGATGGCGATTCTCCCGGCGAATTGAACAAAGAAACATTCTCGGCAAACTCCGCAACAATTACCGTTCATGGCCGGAACATTCATCCGGGGACAGCAAAAGGAATTATGGTCAACTCCATCAAAACAATGGCTGATATTATCGTTCGACTGCCGAAAGATTGTTCGCCCGAAACGACGGAAGGCTACGAACAATACCTCCATCCTCATGTGTTGAAGGGTGAAGAAGAAAAAACAACATTGAACTTCCTCCTGAGAGATTTTGATACAACCGGACTTGATTCGCTCAAGAAAAAACTTGAAAAGATTATCGAAGAAGTAAAGCCGCTTCACCCGAAAGCGCGCATCGAACTTGAAATCAAAGAACAATACCGCAACATGCGCGAGGGTTGTGAGAAAGACGTGCGTGTGCTTGATTGTTTGTTTGAAGCCGCAACACGCGCCGGAATGGAACCGAAGTGGGTTCCCATTCGCGGCGGCACTGATGGTTCACGTCTGACAGCAATGGGACTTCCCTGCCCAAACATTTTCACCGGGGGACAAAATTACCATGGCAAAACCGAATGGTGTTCCGTTTGGGGAATGGAAAAAGCAGTCGAGACCGTGGTGAATGTTGCGCAGGTGTGGGTGGAGAAGAGCAGATAATATTAATTGTCAATAGTCAACGGATAATAGTCAATAGATATTAAGAATATTATCCGTTGCTTGTGCAAGCAATTAATAAGTAACCTGAAACCCGAAACCTGTAAACACTCAAACCTTTTACTAACATAGAAAAACAGGAACAACCATGGAACACATTCCAACTACAAGCGGTCTTCCCGACAACGCGTACAAAGAACTCAAAGAAGGCGAAACCTATCGCCCCATCATGGACCCGAACCAACCACAGGAGGAAGTAACACCATACTCCGTTGTGTGGGGATTAATCATGGCGGTACTTTTCTCCGCCGCCGCCGCATACTCCGGTCTGAAAATCGGGCAGGTGTTTGAAGCGGCAATCCCGATTGCAATTCTTGCCGTCGGAATCTCGGCAGTCACAAAAAAGAAAAACGCACTTGGACAAAACATCATCATCCAATCCATCGGCGCAAGTTCGGGAGTGATTGTTGCGGGAGCGGTTTTCACTATTCCCGCTCTTTACATTCTTGATTTACCTGCAAGTTTCTTTCAGATGTTTGCGGCTTCTTCTCTAGGCGGATTTCTTGGCGTCTTATTCCTCATTCCGTTCAGAAAATATTTTGTCAAAGATATGCACGGCAAGTTGCCGTTCCCCGAAGCGACAGCGACAACGGAAATTCTTGTCGCCGGTGAAAAAGGGGGCGGCCAGGCTAAAGTACTTGTCATCAGCGGATTGATTGGCGGCGTGTTTGATTTTCTCTTCAGCGCATTCGGTGCATGGGCTGAAGTCATTTCAACCAGAATGTTCGACTGGGGAGCGACTGTTGCAGACAAATTAAAAATCGTTGCAAAAATCAATTCCTCCTCGATGATTTTCGGACTCGGTTACATCGTCGGGTTGAAATACTCGACGATTATTGCCGCAGGTTCGTTCCTCGCGTGGTATGTTCTCATTCCTCTTGTGTATGAAATCGGACACGGATTGACAACTCCGCTTGGTGCGACAGCGACAAAACTGATTGCCGATATGAGTGCAGAAGAAATTTTCCGTGCGTATGTCCGGCAAATCGGCATCGGCGGAATTGCGATGGCGGGAATTATCGGCATTATCCGCTCACGAAAAATAATCGGTGGTGCGCTCTCTCTCGCCGTAAAAGAAATCGGGAAAGGAACATCGCATCAGGAAACCACCGTGCGATGGCAGACCGATATGAAAATGCTTCACGTAATTGTGGGGTTGGTCCTTACCGCCGTTCTCGCATTTGCATTTTTTGCAGGCAATGTTGTTGACGACCCGATGCATGCTGTCGGCGGATTGCTTATCGTTGTGGTCGTCTCATTTCTTTTTACCACCGTCGCGGCAAACGCTATCGCCATCACCGGCAACAATCCTGTTTCAGGAATGACATTGATGACGCTGATACTTTCTTCTTTCATTCTTGTCCGAATGGGATTGAGCGGCAACACCGGTATGTTAAGTGCGCTTCTTATCGGCGGAGTTGTTTGTACCGCGCTATCGGTTGCGGGCGGTTTCGTCACCGATTTGAAAGTCGGCTATTGGCTCGGCACAACGCCAAAGAAACAGGAGACATGGAAATTTCTCGGCATCCTCGTTTCCGCCGCTTCCACTGCTCTGGTGATTTTTATTTTAAATGATGCGTTCGGCTTCAAAGATTCGAAGCAACTTCCCGCGCCGCAGGCAAACGCGATGGCGGCAATCATTCAGCCCTTGATGTCGAATGTTCCCGCTCCGTGGGTGTTGTATCTCGTCGGCGCGATGATTTCCCTCATCCTTGTTACGATTGGAATCTCACCTCTCGCATTTGCACTCGGCATGTATCTCCCGCAAGATTTGAACACACCACTCATCATCGGTGGGTTACTTGCGTGGTTTGTTACAACAAGAACAAAGAACGAAAAATTGAACAACGCTCGTTTCTCCCGTGGCACGCTCATCGCTTCCGGCTTCATCGCAGGCGGTTCACTCTTTGGCGTTCTCAACGCCATCGTCCACTTTGTTGATAAAGACTGGAACGACAAATACTTCAACGCTCACTGGGCAGAATCACAGGGCGGCGAAATACTCGGATTGGTGATGTTCCTGCTATTGTTTGGATATGCGTTGTGGGATACGATGAGAGCGAAAGAGGAATAAATATTTTCGACATATATTGTTATTACATAACGGTATCTACAAATATCTATTGAAAATTAATGCACATATTAAGGAGTAAAAATGCCATTTGGATTCAATAATCTTCTAATTAAACGAATAATTGTCCATGAGGTTTATCAAAGATCTGATAATCGTGATATTGTTCCACCGAAATATAGCACAGAGTTTACCACGCTTGATATCAAGGGAATTGCTACGTTGCAAGAGCGTATTATTAATGCTTTAGGCAATGAATCGTATAGTCTGGAGATGCAAATTAATGGAACTAATCCAGAAAGTGTATTTGATGTTAGTACAAAATTAATAGCTTCTGCTGACAACGACTTTAAGGAAATATCAAAAAAGTTGCCTCTAAAGTTAGCACAAGCACAAACTTCGCGAATTATTCCCGGTGGAGTAGTGGTAGTTTTCGATGGAACTATTGGATCAAATAACAAAAGATTTTTAGGAATAATAAAAGCTGAAATACATAGTGGGTTTAATATTATCGAAGATGACAATGTTCTATCGTTAGAATTTTTATCCGATCTTCTATTAACGCCACAACAAAAATTATATAAAATTGCTCTCTTTATTGAGAATAATTCTCCACAAAATGGTTCAATCTTACCGGAAAATTATTTGGTTTTTGTCTACGACCATAACATGACCAAATCTGAAACGCAGCAGGCCGCACAATATTTTTATGAAACATTTTTGGGGTGTACGTTTTCACCTTCTGACAAAAAACTTACAAGTGATTTCTATCATTATACAAAGGAGTTTTTTGAAACACTCAATATTCCCGAGGATACCAAATTAGATTTGGAAACAGGTCTTTATACATATTTAAAAGTCTCACAAAATAATCTTATTTCAGTCACAGAATTTGCTGATGAATATCTTGAGCCAGAACAAAAAGATAATTATTCGGAATTTATGTTTGACAAAGGATTACCTGACAGACAAATAAATAAGGATATAACATACATTATGTATAAACTACGACGGAGAAATATTAAATTTACGTCAGATGTAAAAATATCATCTCCATCAGATAATTTTGAAGATTTAGTTCATATTATTTCAAAGACTGAAGATGACAGAACTATCGTTTCAATTAAAGGTACTATAAAGAAAGTGGACTAATGACAGAACAGGAATTTAGAACAAGATACTCTTCTGAGAAACAAGTTTACACGGCATGGGGTAATTACGTCCTGGAACAACTAAACCAACATTTAACACACAAACTCGGAGATAAAGGAAAGCTTGATTCATTTATTAAAATAAATCCGAAACCAAGAACTAAAGAGATTGACTCACTTGTCGCCAAGGCATTCTATCGAAATAAAAATTATAACAATCCATATGAAGATATTACAGACAAGGTTGGAGTTAGATATGTAGTTTTACTTATTGAAGATATCGAGATCATAAAAGGTATTATTGAAAATACTAATATGACCTGGATCTATTCAAAAGATAGAGATTTCGAAGAAGAACGGTTGAGGAATCCTCTTATCTTTGATTACCAGTCTGTACATTACATTTTAAGAAGTAAGGAAAATCTCTCTTATAATGGAATTGAAATTCCTCAATCCACTCCATGCGAAGTACAAATTCGAACACTCTTACAACATGCTTACTCAGAACTCACACATGATTTAATTTATAAACCTACATCGTACAAATCTCCACAAGTTATCAGGTCTGTTGCTCGTAGTATGGCATTAATTGAAACAACAGATAAAATTTTTTCTGAGGTTGATATGACTTTAAGAAATGCAGACGAAAACATTAATAAATTCTTTAATGCTTTAACTCAAATATATAAATGTTATGAAACCACAGACATAGAACCTAAAATTAATATTTATATTTTGGATGCTTATCGAGAAACCATTAACAATACAAACATTGCGGACATTGAAGCTTTTATTTCACGTCATTCTTATTTAGCTAATGTTATTAAAAGAAATCTGGATCTATCGTTTCTTTACAAGCAACCGATTATTTTATTTATCTATTTTATGATAGAAAAACAAAAAAATGTTTTCAGGAATAAATGGCCATTAACCGAATCAGAATTAAGACCTATGTTTACTGACATGGGAATATCTTTTGATAGATAATGAGACTTAAAGTACATTTGGTTGAACCAGATATATTACTTCCTACTTTATTATTTTTTTATTTATCGCTTGCCTTTTTCCAAAAAATTTCTTACGTTACCCCGTCGTTGATATACGAAGTCCGCATGGTGGACTGGAGTTGAAGGGTGACTTCCTCCGCAGTTTAATTACCCTCTAATTTTTCTTGTATATCTCCATGCCACTTGGGCATGGTTCTGTCGCCGTCATTATTTCCGCGACGCTCCCTCAGGCAAAACGATTTCATATCATATACTGTATTTCATAAAACATTTTCTTCTTTGTCAGGAAGCAACCTTGTTTCTTCTTTGCATCAGGTTGTTCTCGGTTTTGGAGTTTTTCAATCGCCAACATCGAGCGAACCTTGTGTGGTAAGGATTAACTTGCGGGAGTCCCCGAAGGATGCTCTCAGGCAGGAGACAGGCATTAGTTATTGTTGTTGTCTATCAGTCTTTGAATGATTTGTCGTTTTCTTAAAAAATATGGCAGAAATGCGTATTTGTTGGTTTCCTCCACTGCGGGGATAAAACACACGTTTTTCCATCATGGAGTTCCCACTTTACTACCACAAACAGGGTTTTTGTGCTTGGGAAGCGCCATATTGCCGCCGAGCGACTTCTTCCGACCCCCTCTTTACTGCTTCCGACCCCATAGACGTAACTTCCAAGTACGAAGCGACTTCTTCCCAAACCTGATGGGAAATTTCCGACATCCTATCACATGTTTCCGAAATACTCTCTGTTTCTTCCGTACCACGAAGGGTTGCTTCCGCCATCCAAGCGATAACTTTTTCCGGTGTATCACGTTCTTCCGACATTCTACAGGGTTGTTCCTTCTGATAATTGGAGCGTTCCTCAACTTCGTTTCTATGGAAGAAAAACATGTATGATTATTTTTATTAATCGATTAATGATATCTATCAAAGAAACCGCTGTAGGCGGCACGATGCGAGTGTGGAAAATCCACGTAATTCATTTTTCATTTATTACAACATCATAAGGAAAACATTATGGGTGCACCTAATGAAGTAGTCCGGATTTATAAGATAGACGATGCGAAAATGCTCGAGATCTCGAAGGAGAAACACGCGGCGTTTACGGAGTATAATTCGGATTTTCAAAACTATAATATCAAATATAAGTCGCCATACGGAAGCGATTGGCTCGCTGATATTACAGCGGCTGAGGCAACCGAGCAGGATTCTTCAATCCGGGCTGAATTAACTGGCGCAACGACATCGGTGAAAACACTGATGACCTCGTGCGGCAGTGCGTTCCAGTTGTTCAAACCATTTGTCTTGGATGCGTTTCCGAATAACCTCGCGAAGCAGAAGGAGTTCGGGTTTGACGACTACGAGGAAGCCATACGCTCGCAACCGAAGTTAATTCTGTTTATGAAGAAGGTTTCGATGGCGGCGGTAAAATATACGCCGGAGTTGCTTGCTGCAAATTGTACACAGGCTCGCATTGATGAACTTGCTTCACTCCACACACAACTTGATAGCGCAAATACCTCACAGGAAGTGGAGAAAGACCACCGGACGGTTGAAGCGCAAGACCGCATCCTACTCTTGAATAAGGTGTGGGAACGAACTTCCGATGTCGCCAATATCGGGAAGTTGTTGTATGCAAATGATTATGCGCGCTACCAACGGTTCGTGTTGTACGGCATGGATGAGGAGGAGAAGACGGAAGAACCTCCTGCGCCGCCTCCGGCGCCGTAGAAGATGAATCAAAATTTGCCTTGCTTAGGAAAGTAAAATAGTGTAACGAGTTGCCTCTAAGAAATAATTGTTGCAGTTACACATATCTACATAATTCAGTTATCAAAATTGTGTATCTATAATGATTATAACTGTGGCAACTCCTTACTTAATTCTAATTTGCAAACCGTATTAACAAAATTATTATTAGAAAAAAATGCTTGAAAGAATTACTGATATTACATCGTTGACAAGTGAACGAACTTTTATTCTAGATTCATTAAAGAAGAAAGGTGAACTCAATACTGAAGTTCATTTTATTGATAAAAAGACGTTTTTATCCAATAGACTGAATGAAAGAATTCTAGGATTATATCGTAAGTTTGATTCTAAAAAAGTGCTTATTGCCGACACTGAATTAATTGAAAATTTTAGAAAGAAAAATAAAATAATCCCGTCTTTTTATGAAGCAGGTCCCCGGTCTAAATTGCTTTTTGACCCCCAAACCGTACGTGTTGCAATCGTAACAACCGGTGGATTAGCTCCAGGTTTACATTGCGTAATTCATAGTATTGTTAAACGACATAGAGATACATATGGAGCGGCTCAAGGAAAAATCTTTGGAGTATATAACAGTTTTCGTGGTTTATGCGATATGGCTTCCAATACTATCGAATTGGACAGTACAATAACAGAAGAATGGTTAGATCAAGGGGGTTCAAAATTAGGCATTGTGAGATACTACCACAATACCGAAGGGAGTGAACATCAAGGAAAAAAGGTAATAGAGGTTCTCGCTTCTGAAATAACAAAAAATTTAGAATCGAATAGAATTGATATCCTGTATATTATAGGTGGAGATGGTTCCTTGAAAACTGCACATGAAATCGCAATAAGAAATCCTAAGAGGAGTATTATCGGTATTCCCAAAACAATGGATAACGATGTATTATGGGTCTGGCAATCATTTGGATTCGATACAGCGGTAGAACAAGCAACTAGAGTTATTAATACTTTAAGGAGTGAGGCAGAGGCAACGCGCAGAATTTGCTTAATAGAGTTATTTGGTGCCGAATCCGGATTTGTCGCAGCTAATTCTACATTAGCAAGTGGTCACGTGGATGCTGTATTAATTCCTGAGGTTTTTAAAGCACTTGATAATAAACAAGTAAAAAAATATTTAGATGATATTATTGAACATATTGAAAAACGAGTAGGAGATGAGGATTTAAATCATCACAATCCTCACGCACTAATTGTTGTAGCAGAAGGGGTAGGTACGATACTAGAAAACAATAATGTCAAGATAGATGGGAAACGAGTAACAAAGAAGAACTTTCTCAATTCATTTCAATTGTATATAGAGAAAAAAGTTAAAGATGCCCATGGTTCTTACATGCCCGTATTTCCGAATCAACCAAGACATAATATTCGCGCCGTACCTGCAAATGCACATGATCAAATTTACTGTGAGCGATTAGGTGCGTTAGCCGTAGATAATGCATTAGCAGGATATACTGATTGTATGATTTCTCTTTGGTTAACAGAATTCGTTTTGGTACCATTAACTCTTGTACAGCTTGGAAAAAAAAGTGTTCCAATCAAAGGAATGTTTTGGAAACAAGTAGTTAATAGTACGGGGCAACCTCTTTCAGCCGCAGAATGATATTATGATATTATGATATTAAAGCGTTTTTAATTAACCCAAGAATGTTCTGATTAATATATTATAGGGTCACAAAAAAAAGCGACTCAGCGAGTCGCCCTACATGTTTGTGGACAGGGACGGAATTGAACCGCCGATACTTCGAAACTTGCATGCTTTTGCTGGCATTGTACTGAAATGCAAAAATTTGTATCTTCTCAAAAAGAAATGCCATGAATACATCCGTTATCTCCATTTCGCCCGACATCCTCAGTGGAATGCCGGTCTTTCGAGGAACACGAGTTCCCATCAAAACACTCTTCGATTATCTTGAGTGTAGCGACACAATAGACAATTTTTTGTTAGACTTCCCTACCGTAAAACGAGAACAGGTTATCGAACTGCTTGAAACTGCTGAACATTCTTTGGTTAGTGAAGAGTATAATGAAGTTGTTGCTTGATGAATGTTTGAACTGGAGATTGAAACGTGAACTGATGCCTCATGAATCTTTTACGGTTCAGGATATGGGGTGGGAAGGCAAAGTGAACGGAGAACTGCTTTCGCTGGCTTCAAGCAATGGATTCCAAGCCTTCATTACAATAGACAAGAGACTTCAGTTTCAACAAACTATCAAAAGGTATTCTCTTGCTGTGCTTGTTCTTGATACCCCGTTTAACCGTTTAGAGTATGTACGTCCTTTGGTTCCATCTGTTCTTACCAAACTTCAAGAAGTTGTCCCGGGAGAAGTGTACACAATTTCTTGAACATCATAGCGGAAGCGCAACCATGAAGGTTGCGCCTACGATGAAACCTAACTTTTGAGACAACCTCTTGTTGTTTATAAAAAAGCCATAGAATACTATATAACTTAGAATTGTCTATCAATTACATCCACGCAACTTCCTCAAACTTCTTAATCTCCTCCCGCTCTCTCGGAAGTTTCCCTTCGCACTTCGGTTTCAGGTCGAAGATTTTTCCCGGGTTCATGATGTTGTTCGGGTCCATCATCTGCTTGAGTGTTCTCATCATTTGAACAGAGGGAGAACCAACCATTTTTTCAAGTAATCGCTTTTTGTATAAACCGACTCCATGCTCGCCGGTGATTGTCCCGCCAAGATTGATGGCTCCTTCTTCTACTTCAATCACCGCTTTTTCTGCGCGGGCGAACGCTTCTTTATCCCGCGAATCGGTGAGATAATTCGGATGAAGATTCCCGTCTCCTGCGTGACCGAAGTTTCCAATCATTACGTCATACTTTCGCGAAACATTATTGATATGTTCAACAAGTTCGGGAATGCGAGAGCGGGGAACTCCGACATCTTCCATAATTGTCGTCGGTTTCACCCGTGCAAGCGATGTAAATGCGGAACGCCGCGCCGCTTTCAATTTGATAGATTCCTGCTCATTGGCAGAGACTTTTACCGACGTAGCGTTATGCTTCTTACAAATTTCCGTCACTCGAAGTGCGTCTTCCTCAATCACCACACTCCGCCCGTCCACTTCAACCAACAACATCGCCGCCGATTCAACCGGTAAGCCGAGATGCGCATAATCTTCCACGCATCGAATCGTGGTGTTGTCGAGAAACTCCAGCATCGCGGGAGTAACTTTCGCCGCGATGATTGCGGAAACGGTTTTCGCCGCATCATCCATTGTCGGGAAAAATGCAAGCATAGTTTTTGAAGTTTCAGGTTTGGGAATAAGTCGAAGAAGAATTTTTGTGAAGATACCGAGCGTTCCTTCCGAACCGACAAGGACATCTTTGAGATTGTAGCCAGCGACATCCTTCACCATCTTTCCTCCGGTGAACATAATGTCTCCGTTCGGCAGAACAACTTCCAACCCCAGTACATAATTTTTTGTGACGCCGTATTTCAATCCGCGCAAGCCGCCCGCATTTTCAGCAATGTTGCCACCGATGGTACAAATCGTCGAACTTCCAGGGTCGGGCGGATACATCAATCCAAGTTTTTCTACTGCCTGATGAAGTTGTCCTGTAATAACTCCCGGTTGAACTGTCACCGTCAGATTTTCTTCATCAACCTCAACAATCTTGTTCCAGTGATTGGTGAGAACGACGATTGCATTATTCAGCGGAATCGCTCCGCCGCTTAATCCTGTCCCCGAGCCGCGTGCAACGATTGGAAAATGTTCCTCGTTTGCAAGTCGTACAATTTGTGAAATCTGTTCAGCGGAAGATGGTCGGACAGCCGCGAGGGGAAGCGAGGCTAATCCGGTGGTCGAGTCATACGAATACGCAAGTTGCGCTTCGGGTGAATCAAAAACATTCTCCGAACCGAGAAGTTCTTTGAGTTTTTTGAGGACCGATGCTTGCATGAATCAAACCACGAACGACACGAAGAAACACTAAGAAAGAGTTCGCCCGATTGCGTTAGCGACCGCTTTCACTTCCTTCATCATCTCGCCAAACATTTGCGGCGTGAGCGATTGGTCGCCATCGGAAAATGCCTGTGCAGGATTTGTGTGGACTTCGACAATCAATCCATCCGCACCCGCGGCAACCGCCGCGCGGCTCATCGGGATAACGATGTCCTGTCTGCCGGTTGCATGACTTGGATCGGCAAGAATCGGCAAGTGGGAAAGTTGTTTGACGACAGGAATAACATTTAAATCGAACGTGTTGCGTGTGTATTCAACAAACGTTCTAATGCCGCGCTCGCACAGAACAACCTGTTCGTTGCCGCCGGCAAGAATGTATTCCGCACTCATGAGGAACTCGCTGAGCGTGGCAGAAAAATTTCGTTTCAATAAAACCGGCTTGCGGATTTTTCCGAGCGAACGGAGAAGTTTTGTGTTTTGCATGTTGCGCGCCCCAACCTGTAACATGTCAGCGTACTCGGCAACCAATTCGACATCCTGAGATTCCATCACTTCCGTAACAATGCCGAGTCCGGTTTCTCTTCGTGCCGCGGCAAGATATTTCAATCCCTCTTTTCCCAAACCCTGAAATGCATACGGACTTGTGCGCGGTTTGTACGCTCCGCCCCGCATCAGATGCGCTCCGGCTTTCTTCACCAACTTAGCGGTTCTCAACAATTGTTCTTTCGTTTCGACGGAACATGGTCCAGCAATCACGACAAGTGCATCGCCTCCGATTTTCACTCCGGCAACGTCTATGATTGAGTTTTCTTTTTTGAAATCCCTGCTTGCAAGTTTGTACGGCTTGAGAACGGGAATAACATTTTCAACTCCCGGCAACATCGAGAACTGTTCTTTCTTGAACAACCGCTCATCGCCGATGATGCCGATAATCGTTCGCTCAATGCCGGCGGAAAGATGCGGCTTGAGTTTTAAGCGTTTAATAAGTTTGAGAACATTCTGTACGTCCGACTTTTTTGCGCCGGATTTCATGACAACTATCATTTTTCAATTCCTTGTATGATGGTGAATTTCATTGCGGGCATAAGTATAAACAAAATATTTTTCATAACCCACCTTAGTGATTTCGAATTTCGAATTGCCGATTGCGGATTGATGTTACTGTGATTGACCGATTCGTCCCATTGCTTTGGAGATGAGACTGACTTCTTTCATCAGTTCTTGAAATACTTCGAGAGTAAGTGATTGCTCGCCATCGGAGAAGGCAACAGCGGGATTGGGGTGGACTTCAATAATCAACCCATCGGCGCCGGCGGCGATTGCGGCGCGACTCATCGGGATAATTAAATCATGGCGTCCTGTTCCATGACTCGGGTCAACAATGATGGGTAAATGAGAGAGTTGCTTTACTGCCGGTACGACATTCAGATCGAGTGTGTTGCGTGTGTATTCGACAAACGTTCTTATGCCGCGTTCACATAAAATTACTTTCTCATTTCCGCCGGAGAGAATGTATTCCGCGCTCATCAGAAATTCATTCAGCGTCGCTGAGAAATTTCGTTTGAGAAGAACCGGCTTCTGTATTTTTCCGAGCGAACGAAGTAAGCGCGTGTTCTGCATGTTCCGTGCGCCAACCTGAAGCAGGTCAGCGTACTCAGCGACTAATTCAACATCCGCCGTCTCCATAACTTCCGTCACTATTCCCAACCCGGTTTCTTCTTTCGCTTTCATCAGCAACTTCAATCCCTCTTCACCCAAGCCTTGAAACACATAGGGACTTGTGCGAGGTTTGTACGCGCCGCCGCGTAACAGCTTCGCTCCCGCATTTTTCACCGAGTGTGCTGTTTGAAGGAGTTGTTCTTCATTTTCCACTGAGCACGGTCCGGCAATAACAACCATTTCCCTCCCTCCGATTTTCACTCCGGCGACATCAATAATTGAGTCTTCCTGTTTCAACTCACGGCTTGCGAGTTTGTATGGCTTGAGAATCGGGATGACGGTTTCAACATGCGGGATGAGCGAGAGTTGGTCTTTCTGAATCAGTCGTTCATCGCCAATCACGCCGATGACGATTCGCTCGACGCCAAAAATCGGATGCGCTTTCAATCCGAGCGCTTCCACATGCTCGGTCACGACCTGCACATCCGCTTCCGTTGCTTTTGATGACATAACAATAACCATAATGATTTCCTTTTTGTTTGGTGATAAAATAAAAAACCCCGCTGATTGCTCGGCGGGGTTTGTACATTCTTGATTTATGTTTTTTTAAGAACGACGCTCCAAGTCCGGGCTCGGGGAGATCGGGCTAAAGTAAAAGTAATAAAAGTAGAAGCGTCTGAAATTCATGGCAAGAGTATAAGAAGAACCGCCTAATAATGCAAACTTGTGTCAAAGTTCTGTTGACAATCCCACTCAGATTCCGCCCTCTACTTTCGAACAAACAATGCAGAATACTTATTGTTTCTTCCCCAGCATTTCTGTTCTTTCAAGGATAGATTCGTTTTGAATTGATTGCAATAAACGATGGCATTTGGAAAATAACAAAGCAACAAAAAATATCACAAACGAATTATTCTTCAGCCCGAAAACGATTGATACGCACCGACACAACATTTGCACGAAATTAGAAATCACGGGAACGAACGCGCTTCTTAGGTTTGCGCTGGAACATCGGGAGAAATTGTAAAAAGAATCTGGGAATATTCGATAGTTAAGTCAACCAGTCATGCAAGCGAGTCTCGAGAAATTCCCGGACAGGTATTCCATCCCCTCCCACAAGCAACTTCTTACACTGTGGAAATAATTTTGCAAATACCTGCATTCCTTGAATCACTCCTTTTTCTGCTCCGCTTTTCACTTCTATAGCGGTAAGTTTCTTCCCGTCAACTAGAACAAAATCAACTTCACTCGTACCTTCACGCCAATACATTACCTGTATTTTTGTACCTACTGTACTATTTAGTAAATGCGCTCCCACACACGACTCAACCAATCTACCCCAAATATTTCGTTGCCGTAGCAAATCCTCCAACGAGTTGTAAAACTGAGCAGAGATTAAAGCGGTATTCAGGACTTGGAATTTTGGACTTGATGCCCGTTGCCGGATTGCCGATGTTGTCACTTTCTGCAACCCCGTTAACATCCCCGACGCATGGAGAAGTTGAAGATAATGCGCTAACGTTGTGGTATTCCCTGCGTCATGAAGTTGTCCAAGCATTTTCTGATATGATACAATCTGCCCGGAATATGCACAGCCAAGATGAAACAACTGTCGCAAGAGCGCTGGTTTGTCAACTCTTGTAAGCAAGAGAATATCACGGGAGATTGTTGTTTCAATGAGCGCATCGCGAACATAGTTTGACCACCGTGAATGGTCGCTAATCAAATCGGCAGTACCGGGGTAACCGCCAAAGTAAATGTATTCTTCCAACGTCCAACCAAACGCATCATGCATTTCCTTAAACGACCAGTGCGTCAATGGAATTATTTCAAAACGTCCCGCCAAACTTTCCGAAAGTCCCTTTTGAATTAAGAGAGGAGCCGAACCTAAGAGCAAAATTTTCAAAGGGATTTTTTTTGCACTATCTTCATCCCACAGTTTCTTCACTGTTTCCGACCACGAGTGGACTTTTTGTATCTCATCAAGAACGAGAATACTGCCAACAGCTTTCGCTTTCATACGTGCAATCTCCCATTGTTGCTCAATCCATATTGTATTGTGCGGCGAAGGATCGTCCGCAGATGCATAGTGAGCAGGGTACTTTAGTGATTCGATAACTTGACGGGCAAGAGTAGTTTTACCACATTGTCGTGGACCGGAAAGGACTTGGATAAATTTTCGCTTTTCCGAAAGCCGTGTATGAAGCGTATGAAAGACAGTTCGTTTGTAATCTTTTTTCATGGTAGTGATTCTCACTCAGTATATTGAGTAAATTTACTCAATATACTGAGTAAAATCAAATCAATATTCTGTCATCAAGTTTACTCGATTGTGCAATAAACCCTTGTAAGTCTTTCCCGCCTTCTGTATATTCTCAGAGTTTATTTTCAATTTTCGCCCGATACTTTTCCACACACTTATGAATCGTTTCTTCATTAAACGAACCGCCACACTGTGGCTTTTCTGTTCTTTCTTCATTTCCGTCTCGTATTGCCAAACTTCTTCCGAATCGCTTCTTTCACTTGAACGTATCTTCCTGAAACCGTACATCGCTGGAACACGACCATTGAGCCCGGTGCTTTCTAACGACGGCGGCTTTATTATCTTTTCATGGGACGATAAAGCGATGAACAAGTATCGTTACTGGCTTTTGAATTCAGACGGAAAAAACATGCGGCAAATATCAGATACAACCATCGGCGAATTTGAACTTTCGACGGACAGCCGCACGGTTGCCTGCACACGTAACGGAGATATTTTTATCACCGATACAAGTTTTACCAACTTCGAGCGAATTACGAAAACACAATCGTGGGAACGCGGACTTCGTTGGTCGCCGAACGGCAGACTACTTGCTTTTTCTTCCGACAAAACGTTGTATGCCGCATCCGTCTGGAAGCTTTCGCTCTATGAAATCGCAAAACCTTCTTCCGAAAACTCGTACGTCCGCATGATTGATTTCTTTCCCGACAGCAAGCGCATCTTGTTTCTCGAAACCGACCAGGATGGATTGAAAGAATTTGTCGTGCCTCGCTTCACAGGAAAAGATGTTACGTCGAATACGTTCAAAGCGGGATTGGGAAAAACCCGACTCGGCATCGCTCCGGTTGATACGGGAAAAACCATCTGGCTCAAATTTCCTGATGAAGAAAAAGCGTACATCGGAGATATTTCCATTTCCCCCGATGGCGCGAAAATATTGGTCGAGCGTATTTCTGCCGATTTGAAAAAGCGCGAATTATTCGTTGCCGATTCCGACAGCGGCAAAGCAAAACGCATCTACGAAGAAACAGACAAGGGATGGATTGAAGGGGGTCAAACAATGGCAAAGTGGATGCCGAACAGCAACGAAATAATCTTCACTTCCGAGAAGGACGGATGGAACCATCTTTACAGCATTTTGCCGGACGGAAAAGATTTGGCACAACTCACGGAAGGCAAATGGGAAATTCAGTGGTTCGATATTGAGCCCAAAGGAAACCACATGTATTGCATCGCCAACGAGTTAAGTCATCAGCAATGGCTGTTGTATGATATTGATTTGAACACCGGCTCGGCGCAACTCATCAGCGATACCGTCGGTTCGTATGAAGAGGCAACTCTTTCAAAGAACGGAAAGTTCATTATTGCAAAACATTCGGATTTTGCACGACCAACAGAACTTGTCCGGGTGGAAACACATCTGAGCGATTCGAGCGCACAGGTCGCGGTTGATGAAGGAATGTCGCTTCTGCTTCCGCTCAAAGCGGAAGTCACACAACTCACTCAATCTGTCCCTGATGAATTTGCCAACATCAATTGGGTGAAGCCGGAAATCGTTTCGTTCAAAAGTTCGGATGGAAAAGAAATTCCCGCGATGATTTACAAACCGAACGATTTCGACGCATCAAAAAAATACCCGGTTGTTGTGTTCGTCCATGGCGCGGGATATTTGCAGAATGTGTATCGCGGGTGGAGTTATTATTACCGGGAATACATGTTTCATCATCGGCTGACACAACTTGGCTATGTCGTATTTGAAGTCGAGTATCGAGGAAGCGCCGGATTGGGAAAAGATTTCCGCACGGATGTTTCCATGCACCTCGGCGGAAAAGATTTGCAGGATGAACTTGACGGGCTTGATTATTTGAACTCGCTTGGCTACATTGACCCTGCGCGTGTGGGAATTTACGGTGGAAGTTACGGCGGCTTCATGGCATTGATGGGCTTGATGCTCTCGGATAAGTACGCGTGCGGTGCGGCGTTGCGCGCGGTAACGAGTTGGGAAAATTATTACCGCCACAATCAATGGTACACCGGCGCACGGCTCGGCAAGCCCGAAGAGAATGCTGAAGCGTACAAGAAAAGTTCTCCGATTTCATTTGTTGACAGTTTGAAGAAACCGCTTCTGATTCTTCACGGCATGGCTGACGACAACGTCTTTTTTCAGGATGCCGCGCAGTTGATTGACAAACTTCAGAAAGCAAAAAAAGATTTTGAAGTGATGGTCTATCCCGATGAAGGACACTCGTTTTCACAACCGGAAAGTTGGTTGGATGAATACAAACGCATTGAAGAATTTTTTAAGAAACATTTGATGAAAGAAAGTAAGTAACTATGGTAGCACAAGCACGAAAAAAAACAATTGCAGACATTAGTCTTACAGAGTTCAAACAGATTGTACGGAAGATTGTCAGAGAAGAACTGACAAAGAACTTTATCCCTTTCTACGAGGATGAACATGGAATCAAGATTGCTCTGATTCAGGACGATGAAGACCATCTTGAATTGCGGGAAGACTTCAAGAAGGGATTGCGGAAATCCCTAAGAGAAACCAAAAAAGGAAAGACTATACCGCTTCAACAAGTGAGGAAAACATTAGGTATTTGATTCATGTTTGAAATTGAACTTTCTGAAAATGCAATAACGGACTTATCTTCTTTATCGTCAATAATTTCCGAGCGCATTATTGACAAACTCGAATGGCTAGGAAGCAATTTTGAAAACATTCCCCACTACAGATTACATGGGAAAGAATGGAAAGATTGTTATAAACTCCGTGTTGGAGATTATCGAATCATTTATCAAATTGCTCATACTCAACGAACGATATTCGTTCAAAGAATTCAACATCGTAAAGAAGTGTATCAGGATAAGAATTGAGTTTTTTAATAAATATCAGATGAAACAATAACAGACATGACAACTCTCACGATTAAAACATCGAAACAGAAACAGACAGTTCGAGCATTGATTTCCAATGCCTTGGAACAAGAATTGAATTTGCTCGAAATGAGTCTTGGCAAAACGAGAGAGAAAATACAACTCTTTGAATCTCAATATAAAATGCCGACGAAACGATTCCTCTCGAAAATCAAGAAAGGATTCGATGATTCCAACATGGACTTCATCGAATGGATTGGTGAGGCGAAAACACTTGAGATGTTGAACGAAGAGTACCAAACTCTTAAGGAGATTCGTCTTTCTTGATACAGAGTTATCTTGATTCCGTTGAAAGATTATTTATGGTAAGTCCGGTAATTCGATTCTATACAATCCATAAAGAAAAACGTTCGGAGACGATAGGCTTTTTCAAAGCAGATTGTTCGCTTATTGGCGGCTATAGATTTTCAGCAAGAGAGTTTATCAAATTGGCGCACACTTCGCCCGTGCGATATATGTACGCATATCATCTTCAGGATAAGAAAAATACATTAGTGTTCCGATACGATAACGTTGAACATTATCCTGGCATGAAAAACTTTCCTCATCACAAACATACTGCTTTACGAGTAGTTTCGTCACGAGCGCCACAACTCTCTGAAGTTATCAAAGAAATAGAAGCGTTGGTAGGAAAAAATAAATGAGTTTTATTGTTACCGCCCGTAAGTGGCGACCAATGGTGTTTGGCGATGTTGTCGGGCAATCGCATGTGACGACAACGTTGCGAAATGCAATTGCAACCAACCGGTTGCATCATGCATTTGTGTTCAGCGGACCGCGTGGTGTCGGCAAAACGACTACGGCGCGGATTCTCGCGAAAGCCATCAACTGCCTTCACCCGAATAATATTGACCCGGACAACTCGTGCGAGTTCTGCACGGAAATAACCGAAGGACGGAGCGTTCATGTATTTGAAATTGATGGCGCATCCAATCGCGGCATCGAAGAAATCCGTTCGTTGCGCGAGGCGGTGCGGTACGGTCCGGCAAAAGGAAAATACAAAGTCTATATCATAGACGAAGTTCACATGCTCACGAAAGAGGCGTTCAATGCGTTATTGAAAACGCTCGAAGAACCACCGTCGTATGTCATCTTTGTTTTTGCAACAACAGAAATACACAAAGTTCCTCTCACTATTCTTTCCCGTTGTCAACGATTCGATTTCCGCCGTGTGACGGTTGAAGAAATTTGTTCGCGGCTTCGCTTCATCGCCGAAAAAGAAAACATCGTCATTGATGATGAAGCACTGTTTCTCCTTGCGCACAAGGCAGATGGCTCGATGCGCGACGCTCAAAGTCTCTTCGACCAGGTTGTCTCGTTCTGCGGTACGAACATTGACGCTCAGCAAATCATGCAGGCGTTGAACATCGTTGACCAGGAATTGTACTTCCGTGTTACCTCGCTCATCAAATCAAAAGAGCCGCAGGGAATGTTATCGCTCGTGGAAGAAATCATGAGCAAGGGATACGACTTCCGCGAGTTTGTCAACGGCTTCATTGAGCATCTCCGCAATTTGTTGATTGCCCGCTCCACCGGTTCGGTGAAATTCATCGAAGCATCGGATGCGTTCAAGAAAAGGTATCAACAGGAAAGTTCTTCGTTCACAGAAACGGATTTATTGCGGCTCATCAAAATCGGAACGGATACAGAAGCGGCAATCAAATGGAGCCAACAACCGCGCTACAAATTGGAAATCGCTTTGTTGCAAATGCAAAAGATGGATAGCAGTATCCTGATTGACCAACTTCTGCAACAACTTGAATCCATCAAACAGAAGATGAACGGAGGTTTTTCCAAACAAGCAAGCGGTGAATCAGATTTGTTCGGCGGAGCGACGACCGGAAAACCTGCGTTGAAATCCCCATTAAAAAAGATGGACGATGAAACCAATCTTCCGTCGCAACCGTTGCGGGCAACATCCGAACCAACGAGAACATACGTGGCAACATCAAAGAATATTACTACGCCACAGCAAACTGTAACACAATCGTTTGAACAACGTGTCACGCCCATCAGTATGGATGAAGCGTTCAGTAAGTGGCAGATGTTTGTCAACGGAGCGAAAAAAGAGAAGATTCACGTCGGCACGATGCTTTCCGAAAGCAAACTGAAAGACGTAAAAGAAAACCGTCTTCAGATTTCCTGCCCCGATGATTTTCATCTGGAAACTTTTAACCGCCACAAACAGTTTTTGTTTACGCTTGCAGAACAGGTCTATGGCGCGAAAGTCCGGCTTGAAGCGATTGTCTCACAAGTCGAACCGTTGCAACATTCTGCCGGAACAAACTCCGAGCAGGCAGAACCAACGAACGCCGCACCTCCAACTGCATACAATGACTTACTGAATCATCCAATTACTCAACTCATAATTAAAGAGTTTGGATGTGAGGTTGTTGAATAAGAAGGACGTTTATGGTTAAGAACAATGGTTTGTGGTTTGTGGTTTGCGGTTTGTGGTTTGTAGTTTGTAGTTTTATAAACGTTTATGCAGGCGCGAAATATGCCGGTGAGTTTATTGCAATCGGCGTTGGCGGAAGAGCATTGGGACTTGGCGGTGCGTACGTTGCACTCGCGAACGATGCGACTTCGGCGTATTGGAATCCTGCCGGGCTTTCCAAACTTCAGTACCCGCAAATCTCACTCATGCACGATGAACGATTCGCCGGTTTGGTGAATTATGATTTCGCGGCGCTCGCGCTACCGTTTGGAAAACGAACAACATTTGCAGTGAGCGCTATCCGGCTTGGTGTTGATAACATTCCCAACACACAATTTGCCGGACTTGATGCGAACGGCAATTTGTTACCTCCCGACCAAATTCAGAATTTTTCTAGAATTGACCCGTCACGCGTCACCTATTTTAATGCGGCGGATTGGGCATTGTATTTTTCCTACGCAAAACAACAAAGCGAAGATTTTTCCTACGGAGCGAATTTGAAAATCATTCGCCGCGACCAAGACGAAGGCTCGGCAACAGGAATCGGGTTTGATGCAGGCGCGCAATATCATGCAACAGAGAATCTCTTTCTCGGCGCAACCATTCAGGACATCACAACGACATTGATTGCATGGAATACCGGACGAAATGAATTCCTTACGCCGACATTCAAACTTGGCGGCGCATACATTCAACCGCTTGGTGACTTCCGTTTGATTCCGACGATTGATACAGACATACGTTTTGAAGGAAGGGAATATTCTGCACAAGCGCACCTCGGTCCGGCAAGTTTGGATTTTCATCTTGGCGGAGAAATTCAGTATCAGCAATTCGCCGCGCTCCGTGTTGGTTACAGTGATATTGGTTCGCTGAACTTCGGAGCGGGGATTCATCTTCCGAAACTCGATATTGATTACACGTTCGCCAAGTTCGATGCGGAAAACCAACTTGGCAACACCCATCGCGTTTCGCTTACCTTTACGCTCGAAGCGGAACAATTCAAACGGGCATCGGAATAATTTCTTTTTACTGAGACATTGCTTCGTTCATTTCTTTTTTTGATAGCCTGCGCGGTTCTACTCTGTTCTTGCGCAACAAAAATCCCATACTCACTCACCTCTCCAATGAGCGATGAAACGTTCCATTCCAGAAGCGGATATTTTTCCGGAACAATCCCCAAAGGATGGTTTTCTTCATCCGATACCTCGGTCGCTCAATCGCTAGAAGCGTGGTTGCTGAACGATGACTTTACGGCTGCAATCGTCATCAGAGAATTACATTTGGATGAAACAGCCAAACGACAGGTCGAGGAGGAAGGATTGGAATATCTTGCAGAGATAAGTAAATCTTTCGGTGAAACTGATACTTCGACGACCTATCAACATCAATTAGAATTTTCTTCCGGAAAGACGAAGTTTTTTAGTTATGAACAACATTCCGCGGTGATAACAAAACGCGTTATTGTCTTTTCAATAAATAATCATTTCTTTGAATGTGAAGCAACTCCGGTAAATAGCTTGTTCGACGGAACATTCTTGATTAATCTTTTTTCAGTGCAACAGAGCGTCATCACGTCGCTCAAATTTCCAACTCCCCTTCCCCAATAAAACAAAAAGCGACGTCTCCGTCGCTCTTCGTTCTGTTCATCAATCCGTAATTAATGCGTGTGCGATTTACATTCTTCTCCGCACACGTGTCCCTTTTCCCCGTGAGCGTAAGAATGTTTTCCATCTTTGCAAGAACCAGAACACTTGTGTTCTTTCATTCTCATCATGTGTTCACATTCTTTTCCGCATGTATGTCCTTTTTCTCCGTGCGCGTAGCTATGCTTACCACCCTTACAATCGCCGGTACAAACATGGTCTTTCATTTTCTCTGCTTTCATTTCCATCTTCTCACCAACCTTTTGCATTTTCTCCCCCTTCTTCTCCATCATCTCGCCGCGCTTTTCCATTTTGTCCGCTTTCTTTTGTATCATCTCTCCGTGCTTTTCCATTCCGTGGTCGTGCATTGCTTCCCCCTTTTTCTCCATTGCTTCACCTTTCCTTTCCATCCTTTCTGCTTTCTTTTGCATCATTTCTCCCTTTTTCTCCATTACCTCACCTTTTTTCTGCATCCTTTCCCCTTTCTTTTCCATCTTTTCTGCAGTTTTATTTTGTGCCACTGCTGTGAGTTGGACTGTGAAAAAGACAGCAAGAAGTACAAATATTGAAATTATTTTTTTCATAAAATTTTACCTTTTGTGATTATTAAACATTGATGTGAATTAACGCCTTTTATAACACTGCATCCGTGTGAGAAAGTTTCTTGTCGGTTCATATTTTTCACTTGAACAATAAATTCAAAAATAAAGTAAATCGGGGGATTATTCCTTCAAATTGTTAATTCTTGAATCAACCCAAACACTTCCATCTTCAAAAAATTCCTTTTTCCAAATGGGAACTATTTGTTTCAGTCGGTCAATCAAAAATCGGCATGCTTCGAACGCTTCTTTTCGGTGAGCGGAAGAGACTGCAATAACAACACTCGCTTCACCAATATCAACTCGACCAATGCGATGCACGGCTGAAACCTTTTTCAATTTCCATTGCCCGTTTGCCTCATCCACAATCTGTTGCATCGTTTTCAATGCCATCGGTTCGTAGGCTTCATACTCAAGCCAGAGAACGCGTTTGCCCTTAGCATTGTCTCGTGTTGTTCCTATGAATACATCAATTCCTCCCGCGCCTGCGTCGCTCACGCTTGCAATAACTTCCTGAATGTTTATTGAATGTTGTACGATATTTATCATAGTTGTTGACAGTAGAAGGTTCGTGGTTGCTGGTTCGTGGTTTGCAGTTGCTGTTCTTAAATTTAGCTGATGGTCTTTAGTCATTCGTATTGAAGTGATAAAGTTATATACTTTGTACTTCTATGACAGTCGGATAAAATCTCTTTGCTAAGAAAATCTCAACTACTCAATGACTCAACTACTCATCTACTTTATTTCATTTTGTATTGAATTTATCCGCCGCTTACCGGAGGAATAAGTGCAACTTCATCCTGTTCAGACAAAACTCTCTCTTGAATAATATACTCATGGTTTACAGCAATACGAATAAATGGTTTCCATTCAGCGAACTTCGGATAACAATGAATGAGATGCTCAAGTAAATCATTCGTTGTTGCCTGTTCGGGCAAAGCGATAGTTTTCTGGCTTGCCCCCACAATATCTCGCGTTACAGCGAAAAACTTCACTTGTATGTTCATAGCAACTCAACTTCTACAACATCACCCACGCGAAACGCCTCTTTCTCTTCAGGCAAATGAATCAAACAGTTTGCCTTCGTCAATGAAGTCAACACGTTCGATGATTGTGTTCCTGTCGTTTTCACGTGTAACGTCCCGTTTCTGTTTTCAAGAATGCCACGAACAAAATGCCGCTTGGCATCTTTCTTCATTATTTCTGTCGCGAGTGTTGCCATCAACGGTACTCGTTCTCTCGATACGTTATTTCCTGACATCTGAAGAATTGCCGGTTTCACAAACTCGACAAATGTTATAAAGGAAGAGACAGGATTTCCCGGAAGCCCAAACACAGGTTCATTTCCAGCCATCCCAAAGAAAAGCGGCATTCCCGGCTTGATGTTGACTTTCCAATTTTTTTTTTCTACCCCGAGTTCTTTCATTGTTTCGAGGACGAAATCAAATTTACCGACCGAAACTCCGCCAGACGTAATGAGCATATCAGCAAGTAAGCCTTGTCCCACTTTTGTTTTTAACTCCTCTCTGTCATCTCTTGCTATCCCCAAATCCATAACATTGCAACCAAGTTCACGTACTAATGATTTCAGCGCGTAGAGATTGCTGTTTCTGATTTTTCCTTCTGTCAGAGGTTTGTTAATTTCCACTAGTTCGTTTCCTGTGGCGAGAATGGCAACCGTTGGTTTTCTGTACACAGAGACAAATTGTTTTCCAAGTGAAGCAAGAACACCAACTTCCTGAGGTCGAATCCGTTGCCCGCGTTCCAAAACTGTTTCTCCTTGTTGGATGTCATCTCCCGCACGGCGAATGTTGTGTCCGGGAATTACACTTCGGAGTAATCGCACTTCATGTTCATGTATCTTTTCTGTCCATTCGTGTTGAATGACAGCATCGCAACCCGGTGGAATTTTCGCACCGGTCATAATTGTCGTACACTCTCCTCGTTCTATAGTTTTGCTTGATAAAGTTCCTGCTGAAATTTCATCAACGATTTGCAGAACAACGGGAACGTTTTTGCCATCTTCCGATCGAATGGCAAATCCATCCATTGCTGAGTTATCGAACGACGGAATGTTTTCACTTGATAGAATATCTTCAGCAAGGACGTAACCGAGTGCGTTCTCAAACGAAATAGTTACCGTACCAAGAGATTGGACTGAGTCTGAAACAATTTGTAATGCTTCCTGTGCGTTTATCATTGAGCAAATTTCATTTGCAAAAACTTGTAATCATCCGGCGTATCAATGTTCACAAGGACACCTTCTTCATCAACAGGAACTTCCAAAATTTCTTCCGGATGGTTATGGATGATGAACCGGGCGCTTTCATTCATCGGTGCAGTTTGAAGCGCATCAAACATAGAGGTTCCAAAAATTACGGGATGTCCCCGTCGTTCGTTGTACTTGGGGAGAACGATATTTTTGTTTGATTTCCAGAAGCCCTGCAATAAATCAACTACAAGCGATTGTGTCAGCAATGGTCGGTCAACCGGACAAACAATAACGCCGTGCGCTTTTTCAATTTCTACTGCTGAAAGTCCTGCTCGTAACGAACACATCTGCCCTTGTTCCCAATGATTGTTCACTACAATTTTTCCATCAAACCACGACAACGAGGCTTGAAGTTGCTCTGCGTGTGAACCAAGAACCAGAATATTTTCCATCACTCTTGCTGAGTGGAGAACACGAACAATACGCTGAAGAAATGTTTCCTCCCCAATTTTCAATAATGGTTTGGGAGTTCCCATTCTGCTGGAAGCCCCCGCCGCAAGAATAACACCGACTATCATTGCGTAGTTATTTCTGAACCGGTTCGCGCAACTCTTTCGGGGTAAATATTTTCCCCTTTTTGATAATCATCGAAATTGTGCGTGTGTTACGAATATCTTCGAGAGGGTTTTTCTCCAACACGAGCATATCTGCCTGATAATTCATGTAGAGAAATCCCAAGTTCTTTCTCTGACCAAGACACTCGGCAGAAATTGCTGTTGCGGAAACAATAGCCTGCATCGGTGTCAATCCGGCTTTCACCAAATTTTCCAATTCAATATGTGCGCTGATGCCGGGGAGAGACGGAACATCAGTTCCCATCGGCACAGGAATATAATGCTTCACTATCGCACCGGAATTACCATACACTAGAGCAAGACGCTCGGGAGAAACAGTGAACTCCGGGAACCTGTTATCATTGAGACGTACGGCTTCTGGCTGAGCATAGGTTGTAAGTTCAGATTGTGTCAATGTTGAACGAAAAAGAGAATCGGACAAAATATTGTTGAGGAATTTTTTTGCATCGGAAAATGCTTCATATCGCGAGAGAGTGGAAACATAGTACGTATTTCGCTGTACCATCTCATCAATAAGAGAACTTCCCAATTGCTCATCCTGAATTCCTCCAACGAGTATGGAAACTCCCGCTTCAATCGCCATCTGTGCTTCCTTGATTGACGATGTCTGAATCGCCGTAGAGATTCCAAGTTTCTTTGCTTCATCAATCAATGCGAGAATAACGGATGAATCCAATTGTTCAACCGGTAAACCTTCGTTCGTCTGTTTTTTGTTACACAATATTTTGAAGCGGCTGATTTTCTTTGAATGAAGCAATCGAACCTGAGCGCGTGCATCCTCCGGTGTTTTTGGTTTGACGTTGAGAACCACATCATTACCCGGCGAACCAAACATTGGCGCCGTAACATAGATGTCGGGAAATTGAGCGGAATCAACTTTTGTCATTTGAGAAAATCGCTCTCCCTCTTCAATAGATTCAAACGAGCAATTCGCCGAAGTAACTCCCCATGAAAGAAGCGTCCTGAGTTCTTCCGGTGTTCTGAACCGGGATTCAACATCAATTAATCCTGGAATGACGTATTTTCCTTTTAAATTAAATTTCTGAGCATTTTCCGGAATCTCAACTTCATACCGTTTTCCGATGTACGAGATTTTGTTTCCTTCAATCACGATAAAGCAATTTGTGATTGGTCCCGTATTCCACGAATCTATCACCGTTGCCTCTTCCAGCACGATCGGACGTTGACGTTGCGATATTACTACCGTAACACAACACATCAGCAACAATGTTAGTGTCTTCAGATTGTATCTCATACTATTTCAGGCAATTGATTTCTTTTGCTCAAACGCCCGGAGTTGCTCATTCAGTTCCGCAGATTTATTTCGTAACGGGACTCCTCCGCGGCGTTCATTGATAAGTTGTGCAACGATGCTGACGCCAATTTCCTCCGCAGTCACTGCGCCGATTTCAATTCCAATCGGAGCGTGAACGCGTTTCAACGCCTCAATAGAAATTCCGCGGGGAAGTAAGTGTTCATACGTCGTCAGAACTTTCCTCTTACTTCCAATCATTCCAATGTACCGTGCCGGAGTCTTGATGATACGCTTGAGAATCTCCTCATCATACTGATGCCCGCGCGTGACAATCACAACGTATGTTGATTCGCGGATTTTCAATTTCTCTAATGCTTGTCCGTAATCAAGCGCAAGCGTTGCTGTCGCTTCCGGAAACCGGACCGGGTTTGCATACTTCTCACGGTCATCAACAATCGTTACCTGAAATCCGGCAATCGAAGCAAATGAAGAAATATATTTTGAGACATGACCACCTCCGAAAATAATAAGCGAAGGCGTACCGCGTACCGGCTCAAGGAAAAATTCTCCTTGCTCAGTCTTCATTCGTTTTGTCTGCTGATTGTGAAAGGCTTTCTTCACAATATCGGAAATCGGTTTCGATTGAAATTCCGGGTCAGAAAAAGCGAACACCAACTTTTCCATTTTCTTGACAACACGGCTTCCCCACTCGGTTGTATGTTGCGGCGCGATCGGAAGAACTTCTTTCATCGCGATTGTTCCTTCAGGCGAAACCAATGTGGTTACAACACAATCTTCGCCTTCGTCGCGAATCGCTTTAACCTCTGTGAACAGTTTGATATGCTCTCTCGTAATCGGTTCGAGAAGCACTTCGAGAGTTCCGCCGCAAATCAATCCCGATTCAGTTTCATCTTCATTTAATTCAAATGAATGAATTTCTGCTTTCCCGCTTCCATAAATCCGATTAGCATGTTGCACAACTTCACCTTCCATGCAACCTCCGCCAATCGTCCCGACAGTCAAAACACCGCCACGCTTCACAAGCATTTTTGAAAGCGCGGAAGCCGGAGTCGAACCGCTCGTCGAAATTACTGTTGCGAGCATGATGCTCTCTTCTGTTTCGAGCGCGGAAAGTATTTCTGAGTATATATCCATAGATTCTTGGTTTGAGGTTACAGGTTTGAGGTTTGAACAGTACGGCTTCATACGCGAACCCCTAACCTCAAACCTGCAACTGATTTCACATTGTCAACGCCATCACTGATTTGCAAGTATGGAGACGGTTTTCTGCTTCGGGAAACACACGCGATTGTGGACCATCAATCACTGCATCGGTGACCTCGTAACCTCGATCTGCCGGAAGACAGTGCATGTAAATCGCCTCCTTCTTTGTGAGTTTCATTTTCTTCTCATCGCAAATCCAATACTTGTATTTCTTTGAGAGTTTCAATGCTTCTTCCGGCTTATGAAACAGTGTCTCAATTCCCCACGATTTTGGATACACGATGTCGGCATCTTTGAACGCTTCATCCATGTTATCAACAACTTCAAACTTGGTTCCGTTTTCTTTCGCGGCTTTCTTCGCGTACTCCATTTCGCTTTTCATCAATTTATATTCCGGCGGATGAGCGAGAACAACATCAAGTCCGAAGCGCGGCATCAATGTAATCAATCCTTGCGGGACAGACATTGGCTTCGCATAACTCGGTGCGTACGCCCACGAAACAGCAATCTTTCGCCCGCGCAAATTCTTTCCGAATTCTTCTCTGATTGTCATCAAATCGGCAAGCGTTTGAAACGGATGGTCAATATCGCATTGCATGTTCAGCACAGGTCGGTCTGAATTCTTTGCAACCTCGCGCATGTATGAATTTCCTTCCCCCGGCACAAGGTCGTGGCGAATGGCAATCGCATGACCGTAACTCGAAAGAATGATTCCCATATCTCTCGGCGATTCTCCATGAGCAACCTGTGATGTTTCCGCCGCGATGAAATGCGCGTGCGCTCCAAGTTGTGTCGCTCCTGCTTCAAACGAATTTCTTGTGCGTGTTGATTTATCAAAGAAGAATAAGAAAATCGTTTTGTCCGGTAAATACCGGTGCGACTTTCCTGCTCTGAACATCTTCTTCAAATCTGAAGAAGTTTTCAGCGCGAGTTCAATTTCTTTGATTGACCAGTCTTTGGTTTCGATATAGTCTTTTCCCCGAACGGCGTTCGGGAGAATGGGGAGTTTTGTTGGCATATGTTCCTTTTTAAAAATACTAAAAAAATAATTTTTTCATTTCACGACGAAGTTTTTCATCAAACGTTTCAAATTTTTGAACTTGATAAAATACAGCAGATGCAGCAACGATTAAGTCTGAAGCTTTCAGGTTCACCTTCATCATTGTTTGTTCTATTAGTTGATACCAGAAAACAGAGCCACCTAATTCTAATTGTATGAGAGGTGAGCCTTGAAGAAAAACACGTTTGCAAGAGTTAACATCATGCTCGTTTTGTGTGAGTCTCCATACTGAATTCAATACTTCTGCATACACGAATTCCGGTACAATAATCTGTTCATTGTTTTGAAATGAATTCGATACAAGATGAACTGCTTTTTGATGGTGAGCGTCTCTTTTGTGAAAATACGCTACCCAAACAGAACTGTCAAAAAGAATCATGAGGAGCGTTCTCTGCGGATAATCTTCACCGAATCCGTCTTTCGACCAAGATCGAATTGTGCAGATTGAAGCAAATTCAAAACACGACGAATCTCCTCTTGGGAAAATTTTTTCTTCGTAGTATTGTTCCTTGATTTCAAATTTGAATTTGCTCGAATTGCTTCAGCCATAAATATATTTCTTATTGTTCAATGTTTGATTGTATTACAATGTAGGAAATTCTCGCGATAAATACATTTCACCGTTGAAGATTCACCGTTCACGTTGACCATTAAAATAATTCAAAGGAAACGCCGCATACCACGCGCTTGCTTTCACAAGATGCTCAATCGGGATTTGCTCGGTTGCCATGTGCGCATAAATTTCGTTTCCGGGACCAAAGCCGATACAAGGAATACCATGCATTCCCATCACGGCAACACCGTTCGTACTAAATACCCAGCGACTCACTTCCGGCTTGGTGCCAAATAATCCCTCAAACGTTTTTACGCCAGCATCAAGCACAGAATGATTTTCCGGTAACAGCCATGTCGGGTAATATTTTTTTGTTGGATATGTTAATCCTTTCCAACTCGGGACTGCATAATCGAGAACGACAACCTCGGCTCCCGCTTTCTTCACACTCGGCAGTTCTTGAATTTCTTTGACGGCTGATTCGAGCGTATCGGTTGCGGCAAGTCGTCTGTCAAGATGAATCGTTGCTGAATCAGCAACGGCACAGAGCGAAGGCGAAGTCGAACGGACTTCAGCAATCGTCACCGTTCCTTTTCCGAGGAACGGTTCGCCGCCAAGACGTTCATTCAACTTTTCTATATCCTGAATGATTGGCGCCATTTTATAGACAGCATTTACTCCGCGTTCCGGCGCAGAGCCGTGACACGAAATTCCTCTTGTGCGTACTTCAATTTCCATTCTCCCGCGGTGACCGCGATAGACAGCAAGGTTTGTCGGCTCGGTAATCACCACAACTTCCGGTCTTAACTTATCTTCATTGATGATATATTGCCAGCAGAGTCCGTCGCAATCTTCCTCCTGCACACTTCCGACAATATAAAGCGTGTAGTCGTCTTCAAGTCCAAGTTCTTTGATAATTTTTCCGCCATAGACAATTGAAGCGAGCGCGCCTTTCATATCGCATGCGCCGCGACCGTAGATGATACCGTCCTTCTCCGCGCCTTTGAACGGGTCAATCGTCCAGTTTGCCGGGTTACCGACATCAACCGTATCCACATGCGCATCCATCGCAATGATGTGCTTCCCGTGACCGATGCGACCGAGAATGTTACCCATGCCGTCTATCGTAATCTCATCGAAGTTGCATTTCTCCATCTCCTGTTTGATGCGATGAATGACTTGCTCCTCCTGCGAACTTAATGATTTGATGGCAATAATGTCGCGAAGAAATTGAGCGACTTGTGGTTCGTTCTTTTGTGCTGTTTTGTAGATGTGTTCGAATGAAGGTTTCATGAGTATGGTTTTGGGGTTCGTGTTTCAAGTTTTGGGCTTTGGGTTACCGATTTCAGGTTACTGATTACTCGTTACTGTTGACTGTTCAACGTATCAGGACAAGTTTTTTTGTTTCGTTGAATGATTGAGTTTGAAGGCGATAGAAATATATTCCGCTCGGAATCCCGCTTGCATCCCAGTTTACCGACTTGTTTCCTTCTTCTTGCATCTCATCTACAAGCGTAGCGACTTCTTCGCCAAGGAGATTGTACACTTTGAGTGTAACATTGTAGGACGACTCGCCGAGTCGTCCGGTCGAGACAGCGTCTCGACCTACAGGTAACTGATAACGAATAACGGTTAATGGATTAAACGGATTGGGATAGTTCTGTTCAAGAATAAAGTGATTCGGAATTTGTGATTCGTGATTAGTGATTTCACCATCGGGCGGAGGCGGAGGCAACTCCGAAGTTGGAATAATTTTTATTCTGCTTGAAACTGATGAAGAGATAACAGAAGAAAGAATAAGTTGCCCTGCTTCGTTAGCTTTTACCCAGTAACCTTTGCCCGGCTCAATTGTTGAACTTGGAGAATAGCCTGCATTGTACCCGAAAAATTCAGTGGTAACAATTCCCGGAGGAAGGCTTGTAATGTTTGATGTTTGAACAGACTGAGAAATTGAACCTATGATATTCCATCCTTCAGCAACATTCACAGTTTCGGTAGTAACGACTGAACCCGGAATGTACACCGGCTCTGCAGTAGAGAATTTCATCCAGTAACCGACACCAACGGCGAGTGTATCCTTCTCTTCATAACCTTCTTGATAAGCAAAGGCAGATGACATTGCAGAATAAAACAACGTGGTTTTTCTGTAATCATTTGACAGAACGGGAACAGAAACAAGATTCCATCTTGCATTCATTTGTATGGTCGAGAAAGAACTATCCGGCGTGAAATAAGCGATAATGGTGTGGGTTGTATCTACGTCGTAAAACGTATAACTTGACAGTGAATCAACACGTTGACCGTCAACGACAATGCTGTCAGTGTGCCAGTTAGTAATTGGGGTAACAGTAAAACTTTGCTGTTCTCCTATTACGACATTGACGTTACCGATTGGAGAGATAGTACCATTACCAGCCACTGATGAAGTTACGTTAAACAGTTGCGGTACAATTCCGGCAAAATAAGAGTGTCCACTGTAATTAATGTCATCGAAACTTCCTCCTACATACACCGTCGTTCCGGAAAAAGCAAGTGCACGAACAACACTGTTTGCATTAGGATTCCAGTTTGTGGCATTTCCCGTGGTGGCATCAAGAGCGGCGATATAATTTCTCGACTGACCACCAATGCTATCGAAACTTCCCCCCGCATACACGGTTGTTCCGGAGACAGCAAGTGTACGAACATCACTGTTTGCATTCGGATTCCAACTTGTTGCATTTCCAGTAGTGGCATCAAGCGCGGCAATATTATTCCTTGCTTGCCCGCCTACGCTGTCGAATTGTCCTCCTGCATACACTTTAGTTCCTGAGATAGTAAGTGCAAGAACCCCGCCGATTACATTCGGGTTCCAACTTGTTGCGGTGCCCGTTGTGGTATTGAGTGCGGCGATACAATTTCTTGTTTGTCCACCAATACTTGTGAAGTATCCTCCGGCATAGACGGTTGTTCCTGAAATGGCGAGAGCTTCAACAAAATCGTTTGCATTCGGATTCCAACTTGTAGCGTAGCCCGTTGTGGTATTGAGTGCAGCGATGAAATTTCTTGATTGACTGCCGATGCTACCGAAAAGTCCTCCTGCATACACAATAGTTCCTGAAACTGCAAGAGCATCAACATCACCATTTGCATTCGGGTCCCAACTTGTTGCGTTACCTGTCGTAGCATCAAGCGCGGCAATACGATTCCTTGTTTGACCGCCAATACTTGTGAAGTATCCTCCGGCATAGACGGTTGTTCCCGAGACTGCAAGTGCACGAACCACATCGTTTGCATTCGGATTCCAACTTGTTGCATTTCCTGTTGTAGCATCAAGAGCAACAATGTTATTTCTATATTGTCCACCAACGCTCGTGAACATACCTCCGGCATACACCGTAGTTCCTGAAATAGCAAGAGCATTAACCTCTCCGTTTGCATCGGTGTTCCAGTTTGTCGCGTTCCCAGTTGAAGCATCAAGAGCGGCGATACGATTTCTTGACTGACCACCAATGCTATCAAAACCTCCTACCGTATAAACAGTTGTTCCTGAAATAGTAAGAGCGTTAACTACGTAATTCGCGTTGGGATTCCAACTTGTGGCGTTTCCTGTCGTGGCATCAAGCGCGGCAATATAATTCCTTGCCTGTCCGCCGATGCTTGTGAACCATCCTCCTGCATACACAGTGGTTCCTGAGACGACAAGTGCTATAACTGAAGAACTTGCATTCGGATTCCAGTTTGTAATATTACCCGTAGTAGCATCAAGAGCGGCGATGTGATTTCTTGATTGACCGCCGATGTTCGTGAAAGCGCCTCCTGCATACACGGTTGTTCCAGAAACTGTAAGAGCATCAACCGTTCTGTTTGCATTCGGATTCCAACTTATGGCATTACCAGTTGTTGCATCAAGCGCGGCAATACAATTCCTTGCCTGTCTGCCGATACTTGTGAACTGCCCTCCTACATACACAGTCGTTCCTGAGACAACAAATGCATAAATCCTATTGTCTGCATTCGGATTCCAACTTGTTGCGCTGCCCGATGAGGCATTAAGTGCGGCAATATAATTCCTTGCCTGTCCGCCGATGCTTGTGAACTCCCCTCCTACATACACAGTTGTTCCTGAAACGGTAATAGCATTAACATTACTGTTTGCATTCGGATTCCAATTCAAGTCTAGCGTTTTGTCAGCTTTAATGTGGGCGATATTGTTCCTCGGTACCCCTCCAACTTCAGAGAAGTATCCGCCAATATACCATCCTCCCGCGCCATCGGAAACCACTGCATAAACATCTCCATTCACTTTTGGTAAAGCTCGGTCAGGTTGCCCTGTTGCAATATCAATCGCTGCTCCAGGCCCCGTCGGCGGTCCAACATACGTAAATTGTCCTCCTATATAAATAGTATTACCGGAAGTAACAATAGCATACACTCGTCCATCCGTTGCCCATAGGTTGTCGTTCACAAACTGCGCGTTTGTGACGGATACAAGTGAGCAGAACAGAATGTAGATACTAAGTGTAAAAGTAGCTTTCATAGTAAGTACTCTTTTCAATAAAATGTCATTCAGTTACTTCTCAACACTAAAGCCGTACTTCTCAGGATGTTTCATAACTTCTCTTACTGCTTTTAGAAAAACATCAAAATCACCGAGATTCTTTTGCAGTATTGAATAAATTTCTTTCGGTGTAACATCAGCATAAAAGTGAGTCAACCTGTTTCGATAGCCAGCCATGTTTTTGAGAGCGGTTTGTGCAAATTGTTTTTCAACAACCCCGCACTCACCGAGTTGAATTGCTATTGCTTTGTATTCTGTAGAACGGTTGCCCGGTAATCGGGAGAGAAGGTGCAAACCAATATGGAAGACTCCCTCCAATGCACGACGTAAATAATATTGAGCAAGGACAAAGTTTGTTTCGTTCTCAAATTGTTCAAATGAAAGCCCAACAAGTTCCTTGAGTTTTTCTACATCCCGTTGTATTCCATCAATCCGTGGAATAATAGATTGTGCTTTGAGCGGCGTTTCCATCATCCTATTCTCTCCAGAACTTGTTTGTTAAACTCATCCAGGTGCGGTCGAAAATCTGCATACATTATCTGTATGTATTCTATAAAGTCGTATCTTGACCCCGGTTTCGCTTCGAACAAAATTTTTCCATGCGAGATAACATCGAAACACAATTCTAAACCTGCTCGTTGCAACAAAACAATATCAACGCTATGCTGTGGGAAAACATCTGTAAAAATATCATAGAGTTCATTGTACATATCTGATACGTTTTCATCAGAGAGCGGTGAAGAGAAAACAACGCCAATATCCACATCGCTGAGAGGATGTTCCGTTCCTTCCGCGTGCGAACCGAAAAGATAAACAAGTTCAACTCCACAAGAATGAAGTCTTTTTTGAATATCTATAGTCAAAGGATTTTTCAGGTCTATGCTCATTGCAATCGAAAGTACAAAATATCTAAATCTTTTCCGACAACAACTCTTTCCTCGGATGCGGAATAACGACTTTATTCACCAGCAATCCTTTTTCTGCAATGACTGCTGCGCCTGCGTCAACGGCAGCTTGCACTGCGGCAACATCGCCGGTTAGAGTGAAGAACGCTTTTCCGCCAAGCGCCATCGCAAGCCGGATTTCAATCAACTCTACACGCGATGCTTTTACTGCGGCATCGGCGGCTTCAATTAACGAAGCAACCGAAAACGATTCAACGATACCGAGCGCTTCAAGCATTTCAACCTTGTTCATCCCCGAAATTGCGGGAAACACCGCCGGGTGAACATTGGGAATGATGAACACATCAATAATAGAGCCGCGCCCGGCAACTCCGCCTGCCTGTACGCTCGCGGTAACCGCAGAAACATCTCCGCCAATTAACACCATGTATTTGCCCGAGCAAATTGTCCGTGAGAGAATAATCTCAACGTCAGCCGCTTTCAACATTGCATCGGCAACCTGATATCCCGCGGCGATGCTCGTCAGTTCAATAAGTCCTATGGAGTTTCGTGTCATGATAATTCAAAGATAAGAATTTCTAAACCCTTTTTTGCATTTTGCATTTTTAATTTTGCATTGCCTGAATAATAATACTTCCATTGATATGAGTAACTACTCCATCAATACTCGCATGTACTCTCGCCCCAAGTTTTCCCTCAGGAATCTCTCCAATGCACTGTCCGCGCTTCACCGTTTCACCGACTCGGACAATCGGCAACGCAGGAGAACCGATATGTTGCAACAACTGAATTTCAACCTTCGATGGCTTACAGCCATCCTTACAAAATTCCGATGCGTGATTGTACTCTTCAACGCCGAGTCGCTTCATCAGTTGTTTGAGCGGTGTTCTTCGTCCTTCATACATTGGATGCGGTTCGACTTCCTTTCTTCCAGACCATTTGATGCCTTGTTCTTTCAAGTCGTGCTTGGCTTTGTCGCACGCTTCTTTCGGGAAAAGACTTTCGGGACATGCGTACAACGTACACAAGCCACAGGCACAACAAAGTTGCGCAAACTGATTCCAGATGTTTTCTCCTGTTGTTGTGAAGCCGAGACTTCGCATCACCTTATGCGGCTGAACATCGTAACCAAGAACATACCGCGGGCAAAGTTCCGTGCAGTAACTGCATTGGTCGCACGCCGATTTCCCGATGCGATGCATTGCTTTCTCCGGTTGACTCTTTCGCTGAATGAGCGTATGTTCCTTCGGAAGAACAATCAACCCGGCAGTTGTTTTCGTAATTGGTTTTTCCAAATCGAATTCCAATTTCCCCATCATCACCCCGCCGACAAACACGCCATACTCCTTCACACTCACACCACCCGCCGATTCAATCGCCTCACGATAGCTCATTCCAATCGGCGCAAGAAATGAAACAGGATGCTTCACCGCGCCTGAGACGGTAATAAATTTCTCAATCACCGGCTCATCATCTTTCGCTTTGGAAATATTGTAGAGCGTTTCAACATTGTTCACCACAATACCAACATCGAGCGGAATTCCCTGCGGAGGAATCAACCGCTTCGTTGCTTCATAGACGAGAATGTACTCGTCGCCGGACGGATAGAAATCGCCCAGTTGGTGAATCGTTATTGGCATGCCCGCCGTAGGCGGGTGAAAGTGGTGAGTAGTCGTTGATTCATCTTGAATCTTTAATCCTAAATCCTGAATCACCTTGTTCAATGCCTCAATCGCCGCTTTGTTCTTTTCCTTCACGCCAATTATTCCCCGCTTCGCACCCGTTGATTCCATCAAGAGAAGAAGTCCATGAACAACTCGCTCAGGATAGTTCACCATCAACTCATAATCTTTATGGATGAGCGGCTCGCATTCAGCGCCGTTCGCAATGACGGTATCAACCTTCGACGCGGCTTTCACGTGCGCGGGAAACCCGCCGCCGCCTGCGCCGACGATACCGGCGTATCTTATTTTATCTTGAATATCCAACTCTTTGGTTCTTTGTACTTGGTGTTTTACTATTCTTTCAATCGCATATCTCACATCGCATGACGATTAAACTCTTCTATGAGATTATCAAACTCATTCACTTCTTCCTCAAACATTCTCGTCCAGAAATCAGGGTTCCACTGAGCGTTCAGTTCGTCGGAACTTCGTCCCTGCTGTTCAACCCACGTAAAGTATTTGAGATTGTGAATTGCTTTCCGGTCATAGTACGAAAGTTCTTTGAAGTAATCAATGCTCTGATGTTCAAGCGGTCCGGCGAAATCTTTTGCCGCCTGCATGATCGAATATTTGCCGCGCTCCTCTTCCAACTCTTTCAAACGAGATTGATACAAGTCAGACGAATCGGTGAAAATCGTGAAGATGACGTCGTTCTCATTCATCTCGTAATACTTCGCTGTCTTGATTGCTGCAAGCATATTGCAGATCCCTGAGATTCCAAGAATAGACAAATCACCGCTCACCGCTCCCTGCTCACCGCATAACAATTTTTGACCTTCCTGTTCATTGAACAACCGAAGAACTCTCATGCAATCTTCATCGTCAATTGCCGCAACTGCATCTGTGTTCAAAACATTATGAACCCACGGCACGTGCTTGTCACCAATGCCTTCAATACGATGCGCACCGAAACCATTCATGAACAGAGTCGGACATTGCAACGCTTCTGTCGCAACAACCTTCAGATGTGGAAATTGTTTTTTGAGATAATCCCCCGCGCCGATCGTTCCCGCCGAACCGGTTGCCGAAATGTACGCCGATGCCCGAAGATTTTTTCCAAGCGATTGAAACACTTCTTCAATTGCAGGACCCGTTACATTGTAATGCCAGATCGGATTGCCGAATTCTTCAAACTGATTGAAGATGACATTGAGCGGGTCTCGTTTCAGTTCCCAGCACTTATCATAAATTTCTTTCACGTTCGATTCGGTACCGGGAGTTGCAATCACCTCCGCTCCGATTTCTTTCAGCCAAGCGAACCGTTCTTTCGACATTCCCTCAGGCAAGATTGCAACCGCAGTACAATCAAGCAAGGAAGAAACAAACGCTCCGCCGCGGCAAAAATTTCCTGTCGAGGGCCACACTGCTTTGTGTTTGTCCGGGTCAAACTCGCCGCTGACAAGTCGCGGCACCAAACAACCGAACGCCGCACCTACTTTATGCGCTCCTGTCGGAAAATATTTTCCGATAAGTCCGATGATTCTCGCTTTTACTCCCGTAATCTCTTTCGGAATTTCAAGATAATTGACTCCGCCATACAGTCCCGTTTGCGTGTCGTTCTTCCATGTTATGCGGAAGAGATTAGCCGGGTCAACATCCCACAAACCAATCTTTGGAAGTTTCTCCTTGACTGATTGCGGAACGAGATTCGGGTTTCGCATCTGCGCGAATGTGGGAATGGTAATGCCGTGTTTTTTACAGCGAGCAGCAGTTTTTTTAATTACGTCTTGTTTAAATTTCTTGATGATCATTTCAATTCACCACCGATTTACACTGTAGAAGCACGGATGTTCACTGATATCTCTGTGAAAAATCCGTCGCATTCGTGTTCATCCGTGGTTAATTCCTTTCTTATCGTTTGTTAAAATTCTTCTGATGAATATCGGCTTAGGTCCGAAGTTAAATAAAAATCCAAGTTCAATATTTGTTGCTTTGAGATAATTGATGAGTTGTGCTTCATGTTCGGGTGCGATACCTTCTGCTGCTTTTAATTCAAGAACGACCAGTCCTTCAACACAGATGTCAGCAAAATACTCTCCGACCTTCTTGCCTTTGTAGAAGACATCAATCCTCTTTTGCTGTTCAACATGCAATCCTTTTTTCTCAAGTTCGATGACAAAGGCATTCTCATACACCTTCTCAAGAAATCCAGAACCAAGCGTATTGTACACAGTGTAAAATGCGTTGATGATTTTATCTGTTATATCCTGATGAAGCATCATATGTGTTATTCCGTCGCATCCGTGTTTATCCGTGGTGAATTGCCTTCGCCGCAAGAGAATCTTTCATCGGCAATTTGTACCGACGAATGCCATCAAACTTATACAACGCAGAAGCAACGGCGCCGGCAGTCGGCACAAGACCGATTTCGCCAACACCTTTCGCACCAAACGGACCTTCCGGTTCGTGTTCTTCGATGAGAATAATTTCCGTCTCCGGCATATCCTTCGCCCTCAGCAATCCAAGCGAGCGGAGTTTGAACGATTCGGGAATACCGTTGTTCAACTTCAGTTCTTCCGTTAATGCGTAACCGAGTCCCATGTGAATCGAACCTTCGAGTTGTCCTTCGAGCATTTTTTTGTTGATGACTTTTCCGACATCATGCGCGGCGACAAACTTTTTCAATTTTCCTGAATCATCAAGAATACAAACCTGTGTTGCAAATCCGAACGTCATGTGAGTAATCGGTTTGTTCGTTGTTGCGTCGAGAGCTGTTGTGTAGTCAATCACCACTTCACCGAAATATTCTTTCCCGACTAAATCCTGAATCTTCAATCCCGAATCCAAATCAATTTTCATTTTCTTCGCCGCTTCGATAACAGCGCGTCCGCCCAGTACCGTCGCACGGGAAGCAGTAGTCATTCCGCAGGGGGTTGGTTGTGTCGTGTCAATATCAACACGGACCTTGCGCGGGTCAATTCCTGTAACATCAGAAAAAAACTGAATCATCACCGTGCAAAAACCTTGTCCCATTTCTGTAAAGCCGGTGTTGATGGTAATTGTTTCGTCAGGATGAATTCGCACAATCGCCTGTCCGTATTCCGGCATCCCGTTTCCAATACCGACATTTTTAATACCGCACGCGATACCCGCGTACTTCGATGAGTAAAAAATGTCTTTCACTGCAAGGAGAGTTTTTTTGATGCCGACCGCTTTCTCGAATACTTGTCCCGTGCAGAACGTATCGCCGACATCCACAACATTTCTCCATCGCATTTCCCATCCGTCAATCCCGACTTTCTCCGCGAGAATATCCATCATTCCTTCAATCGCAAATGCCGCCTGATTCGCTCCGAAGCCGCGCATCGCGCCGCAAGGGAGATTATTTGTGTACACTGCAAGCGCTTCAACATCCGAATGTAAAATATTGTACGGACCGCACGCATGTCCTGCCGCTCGCTCCAACACTTTCGTACCGACCGAAGCGTACGCTCCTTTATCGCCAATCATTCGCGCACGAACAGCAGTCAACTTTCCGTTCTTGTCGCAACCAACTGTGTACGTCATCTTTATCGGATGGCGTTTCGGATGAAGTCGAATGCTTTCTTCGCGTGTCAGGGTCGCCTTAACAGGTTTTCCAACCAGCATTGCCATCAATGCAACCTGCGCTTGAATGCTTAAATCTTCTTTTCCTCCAAACGCGCCGCCGTTGGTGATGAGTGTAACCTTCACGTTCTCTTCCGATAATCCAAGAAAAGAAGCGATTTGTTTTCTGTCATCGAACACGCCTTGCCCCTGACTGAACACTTCAAGCGTTCCGTTGTTTGTCAGAGCAATCGAGCTTTCCGGTTCGAGGAACGCGTGTTCAATCATCTGCGTCTCGAATGTTCGCGTCTCAACAAACGCAGATTCTGCAAGCGCTGAATCAACATCACCCCGCTTGATGACAGATTTTGAAAGAAGATTGTCATGGTCTGAGTGAACTCGTGGCGCATCGGGTTTCAATGCCTCTTCAGGGTCATATACCCCGGGGAGTATTTCGTAATCGAGTTTGATGAGTTCACATGCTTTCCTCGCCGTCCGAACATCATCGGCTACAACGGCCGCGAGAACATCTCCGATGCAATGAGTGATTTCTCCCTCAGCAATGAACAGGGACCAATCCTTGTAAATCAATCCTTGCTTCCGTTGACCGGGAACATCATTTGCGGTGACAACACGAACAACGCCGGGAAGTATTTCCGCGTCAGTGTAATCAATTTTGTTGATGTTGATTCGCGGGTGCGGAGAAAAGAGAAACGCAGCATACAACATGCCCGGCAATTTCATATCATCAATGTACGGACGCTCGCCCATAGCAAACTTTTCGCCATCCATCTTCGGCAAACTTGTCCCGATTTTTCCTGAATAATCCGGTTCCGGCAACGGCTCGCCCCGAAATGCTTTTCCTGCAAGTTCAATCGCATCAATGATTTTCACGTAGCCCGTGCATCGGCAAATGTTATTGTTCAATGAATGAGCAATTTCGTCTCGTGTCGGCTCGGGATTTTTAGATAGAAGGTGCTTCGCTCGAACAACTATTCCGGGAATACAAAAACCGCATTGCATCGCGGCTGAGTAGGAAAATGCGCGTGCGAAGATGTCGCGTTCGTTCTCATTCAACCCTTCGAGTGTATGCACAGATTTCCCTTCGACATTCTTCGCGGGAACAGCGCACGATGAAACCGCTTTTCCATCAACGATAACCGTACACGCACCGCACGAACCTTGTGGCGCGCATCCGTTCTTGGGAGAAATCAATCCCGCTTGCTCGCGGAGAACATCCATCAACGAGAGATTGTCTGAAATTTCTGATTGAAATTGTTGACCGTTGAGGGTGAAATCTAATTTCATTTTTTGACGCTAATTTGGTTTCTGATTAACTTACTAAGTGTGAATCTGTGGGGTTTCGGCTCTTTTATGTGGTTTCAAACAAACCAACATTCACAAAATGCACACGGCTTTTATTCATCATACCGCGTATTAATGTTTTCATCACAAAATAATATCTCATATCGATAGTTTTGTTTATGGATTCATGAATTTCTATATCAAGAAAAGAATTCGTAATCGGATCCATCACGATACAAATATTACCACATTGAAATTTTGTCGTATCACCCTCTTGTGTCAGAGTGAATTCTTTTTCTGCAAATCTTCCATAGAGAATTATCGAACCATTTGATTTTTCAAAATGGAATCCGCTCTGCGAATTCCACTTCTTCCAATTTTCTAACGAACTAAAAAATCTTGGTTTCTCTATGTATGGTCCGCCGTCTTCTGGACAAAAGACATCGCAGTTACCGCACTCGTTGCACGCATCGGCGAAGTTTCCTATCTGATGTTTTTCTTTAATAGAAAACACGCCACCGTCTATCAATCGCCACGAGCCGTTTACAATTTCGATATTTTTAACTACAATTTCAAACGGTTCAATTTCAAAATAGAAGTTTGCATCGTTCGGGCAGACAGGAATACACTTGTCGCAGTTGATGCAATCCCAAAGATGCAATTGGCTTCCGATTTTCCGCGGGGCTTTTGTGTTGGTGGAAAAATGATATCGTGGATTGGAAATGCTCTGTTCTAACACTCTTGATGTGAGATGTGAGATATGGGATGTTGGATATGAGTCGTGTGATGTGAGTTTATCATTGTCCATATCGCATATCTCATATCGCATATCACTTTTTTGAATAAACTCTGCAACCGTTCTTGCCTCAAGTTCAAGCATCTTCCGTTCAAGATTGTAGAGATATTGGGGAAGCCGCCCGTATCCTCCTGGGCGAAGCAAATCAGTGCAGGTTGTTACGGGAACAAGTCCGATAGAAACTATATCAGCGAAATTGTTCGCATCAACTCCGGCAGAAAAAGAAATCGGAAATTCTGTGCTGAACACCGTTCTCCATTCATTCACAAGCGCAAGATGGAGGATATGCAACGGCTGACCTGAAAGATATTGAATCTTATCTTTCAGAAAATTTCCTTTGTTGACGACTTCAAGTGTGTTGCCGAACTTCACACCGATTGTCTTGTTGCAACGCATTGCAACTGATTGTAACCGTCGCACCATATCAACCGCTTCATCGAACTTGATACTCGTATCGTACGCCTTCTGATGAACTTCGATGTCAGTGTATCCGAGTTTCTCATACAGTAAATGTTCAAGCCGTTCCTTCCCAAGCATCGGCGGATTCATTTTGATGATAACATGAAAATCCATCTCTGAAATCAGAAACTCACAAATCTTTTCTATTTCATTTGCCGGACATCCATGAAATGTAGAAAGCGTGATGCTGTTTCCGATTTCCGATTTGAATGGCAAATCCCGAAACACTCCAAACTCATCGGGGATCTGAAATCTTAAATCTGAAATCAATTCTGAAGCATCGCGCATAGTTTGCAACCAACTTCTGATTTGGGGAGAGTGGATTCCCGCAAGGTCATAACCGACGCTTATATCGAATATAGTTTCGAGTTTTGGGTTGGGGGGTTGGGTTAGTTTCTCATTCTCCCGAAACTCAAAACCCGAAACTCCAAACGATTCTTTCAGAATCTCAATAATCATACTCGCCTTCACATACTCTCGAAGCGAATCTTCCAACCGTAATTCCTGCGACCACTCAGTGTTGTAGCCAACTGTTGCCATGTCAATGCATGGACGTGTTAGTTGGAGTTCATCTTTGATTTGAACTGTTTTCAGTTCAAGAATACGCGCGCCTGCAAGCCACGAGAGTACAATGTTTTGAGCAAGTTGTGTATGAGGGCCCGCCGCCGGTCCGACAGGATTCGCCGCCCTGTTCCCGCAAAACATCACCGATAAATCCAACTCAGGATTCGGACGATAAAATTTTCTCGACGGCAAATCGAAAATCGAATCGTTCTTCTGATATTCGTAGTAGATGCGTTTCAGAAGTTTATCGAAGGAGATGGGGATGAGCTCTGCCACTGTTAGTTCTTCGTTCTTTATGATTTTATTTCAACGTTTTGAAATATTCACAAACAGAATTTACGGGACACTCCGTACATTTTGGATTTGTCGGTCGGCAAATTTCTCTACCGAGAAACGTCAGACTCATTCCAAGTTGCTTCCAATACTTCTGTGGAATTTTTTCCATCAATTGCTTTTCGATTTTTTCAGGATTCGTTCCCGTTGCAATACCGATACGCGGAGCGGTACGCAGTACATGTAAATCAACAATCACTCCTTCCATTATATCGCCTGATTCACTCATGATGACATTGGCAGATTTCCTTCCGATGCCGGGCAGTTTCGCGAGTTCTTTCTGCGAGTGTGGAATCTGTTCTTCCGTTCGCACTTGTTTTGCCAAGGTAATCAGCCATTCGCCCTTCTTCCGAAAACCGGGAATGGATTTGATGAATGGGTATAACTCTTCGATTGTTGTTTCTGAGAGAGAAGCAAAAGTCGGAAATTGTTGAAATAATTTTTCCGCCGCAACGTTCACACTTTTATCGGAGGTACGCGCAGAAAGAATCACCATCACCACTAATTGATAACGGCTTTTATGGTCAAGCGGGTGTTTTCTTGCACTGTACTTTTTAAACAACGGCTTGAACGCGTTGAGCCAATTACTAGTATCATCTGATTTCATCATTTTCGTATCGAATAAATTTTACTGCTATTTGTTTGAAAAAACTAATCATGCGTAAGGTATCGGCTTTCTACTTTTTTTGCAAGTTTTAAATCAACACAATACAGTTTAGTGCAAAAAAAAGCGCAGGTTGTTCCCAACCTGCGCTTTTGATAAGCACGTGGCGTTACTTCATCAACATCATCTTCTTGATATTGTTGAACGTATTCCGGTTTCCTTTTTCATCGGTCGTTGTCGCTTCTAACTTGTAGAAGT
>JACREZ010000014.1 GCA_016212665.1 Ignavibacteriota bacterium | reverse complement strand
TTGGTACTATTTGTATTCGCATCAATGTGAAAAGTTCTATTTTCCTGATATTTCACCCATCCGGTGAATTCGTCTAACAGTCATACGCGTTATTGTTCAATAGGTTACATGATTATTGGGGTGTCTATAGCGGGGATAAGGTATTTTCTAGTGTTACTAAGGTTTCAAATAGAAAATATCTTTGTCCAAAAAGCAAACGAGTACGAGAAGATAAGTTGAAATGTGAAATTAAGAAACAAGTACGACAAATGAAAACCTTAGTAACTATTACAATAAAAATATCGTTCCCTTATTACCTTCAAGTATACCGGACAGTAAAACAACACACATGAAGCACACATTACAGAAGAAGATGAAAGAAAGGCTATTAAAAAAAAATCCCGTCCCGCAAAAAAGCGGGACGGGATTTACTATTGAATCAATGAACATTTGGATTGTTGGAGTTATGGAGTATAGGAGTATTTCTATACTCCATTACTCCACCTATCCAGTACTCCAATGCGTTACTTCATCAACACCATCTTCTTCACAGAGGTGAACGTGTTGCTGATTCCATCTTCATCTACCGATTCGGCGGTGATGCGATAGAGATACACACCGGAAGAGAAGTTGGCGGCGTCGAACGAGAGTTCCTGCGCGCCTTCTTCGAGTTCCTGTTTGTCAAGCAACGTTGCGACTTCCTGACCAAGAATGTTATAAATCTTCAAGGTCACGTTCGAAACGAACGGTAAGTCGAATGCGATGGTTGTTGCCGGGTTGAAGGGGTTCGGATAGTTCTGGTACAACGCATACGTTTCGGGCAGTATGTTTTCTGTCGTCGGAATGATGCGTGCCGGAATTGCCGTCGGGTTTGCACGGAGAATTGTGCAATCAATCAAACGCTGTGCGCCTTTGGTTACTAACTTTGAACCGAAAGTCACAGTATCCATATCACCTTCAAACGCATCGAGAACCCGGCGGATGGTGTTGCTGAGGTTCGCAAATGCGTCTGCTGATTCAAACGTGCGACCGACACCGCCGCTCATCATGGAATCGCCCTTTACGGCAATCTGTGCGAGCGTCATATCGTTCAATACGTTTGCTTGCGTATCTGCAAGAATCAATTCACCCAAACCAATAGGAGTTTTTTCAAGAGCAGATGCGGCAATACTTAACTTCAATGCGGCAAGGTTTGCAAACAAGACGTTGTCCTGAGTCTTTGCCGGCAATGAGGTTTTCTTTCCAAGGAAAACTTTTCCGTTGGAAAGTCTGTCAAAGCCATGTGCTGCACTGTCATGGAAATTCACTATGTCTTTTGATGGTTTACCAAGTGATGTGAGCAAGTCACCTGCCTTTTTCATAATGACCCAGCCGTATGCTTTTGCGCTGTCCGTGCGTGCACCAATCAACATTCCGTTGGTTGCAGTGAATGCACCCTGCACGAATGTTTCTTCAGCAACATTGATGCGATTCGGCATCGGGAGACGGAGTTGATTCAGCGTAAAGGTTGGATTCTTTTTATCTACGCCGACTTTCGTTGTTCCGTTCATCCAATAGTATTTACCAACTTTCTGGATGGAACCTTTCTTTCCCCATCCATACACACGAACTGTATCGCCGTTATTCAATGGAGAATTAAAGGTAAAGTTCCATTTCTTGAGTCCCGATTTTACTACTTCGACTGCTGACGAGGTAGGTTCTGTATAGAATTCTTTTGCAGTATCAACTGCAACCGTGAATTCCATGTGTAAAGCATTCACACCGGTTTGGTCATTGACCGTATACAATACGAATTCTACTTTATCTGCTTTCTTCTTTACAACTTTCCCCATCTTTCCGAAGTTATCGCGTGCAGTCGCAATACTATCCGGATTGAACGTACGGAATTTGCTTCCGTAAATTGCGGGTGCGTTGAAGAAATCGAATGTTGAACTTTGTCCATCGAGTAATTCAACACTACCGGTAAACTGTCCTGCTGAATTTTCTGCATACACTCCATCAACTTTGAAGCCGAGACTGACCCACGGAGTGCTGTCCGCTTCGGTGACATAATACATACCATCAGCCAACATTGAGTTGGAGATGCTTGATGCTGTACCGCTGAACACAACCGGTCCCGATGCAGAACCGCTGTGAACTTCGAGATACCATGACTTTAATGTCTGGTCTGCAACCGTAAGCGGGTCGCCATCATCATCCTGATATTTTCTGACTGTGAGAGTGTTTGCTTTCACGTTGTAGAAATTGATAGTAACATTTTCATTCGACGCAATGGTGACGGTATCGTAGTTTGAACCGCCGACAGGGAACCATCCTGCGCTGTCTGCTTCTACGGCGATATACGTTCCGCCTGCAAGATTTTCAACAACGAGGGAAGATGTATTTCCTTCTGCAATCGGTGAACCGCTGACTGCATCTTTATAGAGTGCAAGACCCCATTCTTTTGCTGTCTGGTCTCCCGTTGTGCCTGCATCACCGTCACGGTCGCGGTATTTATTAATCGTAATACTGCTAACACGTGAATTATAGAAATCAACTGTACCGGGAACAGCGCCACCGACAACAATTGTATCGTAACTGTGCGAACCATAACGGGAAACCGCACCTGAACCATTATCAACGATTGTACCGACATGTACCCAGCCTGAACTGTCAGCTTCTTTGGCAATGTACATACCTGCGGCGAGATTTTCTGTCGTCACTGTATTGAAGTTCCCTGAGTTGACAAGGTTTTCCGGAGCAATGGAATTCTCATATAATTCCATGTACCATTTCTTCAATGTACCGGCAGTTCCTAAATCTCCGTCCGCATCTTCATACTTGCGCATTGTAATTGTATGAGTTGCATATAACGGAGTTGATGACGATGCGAGTGTGAATCGTGAGAAGGTATTAATTCCAGTCGTCGTCACTTTATTTAACGAAGTGTTCGGCGTACCGCCTTTTCCGCTCCATGTCGTTCCACCATCGGTTGATTTGTGGAGGAATAACGTTGCTTCATCATTGCCGTTCAATTCGGACTCAGCATACTTGAGAACAACGGTTGCATTGAACGGTGGTGTTCCTGCTGTCGTAACATCAAAGAAGCGGCGAATTGATTGATTATCATTTCCTGTAAGGAATGTACCCGTCGTACGATTTACTGTGGTCACACCGGGCGCTGCACTGAGTGCATTGATTTCCATTCCGATATCACCGAATGTATTATTCACGCTTTGTGAAAGTGTACGCGTCGCAGTAACGGTTCCTTTGATTGTTCCATTTGTTTCCAGCAATGTTCCTGCCGGGTCAAGTGAAACAGAGTTTGTCACTGTTAACATATCACCATTGGTGAATGTTGCTGTTCCACCTGCAACAGTCACGTTCGTTTGCAATGCAACTCCATTTGGATTGTTCATAACAAAACCATTGTAGAATGTTACGGGGTTACCGCTAATTTCCTGTTGATCGCTTCCTGCAAATTCTACCCATGAAGAAGCAACCGACATCAACGTACCGTAGTTGATCAGGTCGCCATGTAATTCCAATGCTTCATTGAATACGCCGCCGACTGTATCGGTAACGCCGGCTTCAATGGTTAAATTACCTTTCACAAACTGATCACCAAATCCGGTTGAGTTGGAAGGTTTGTATGCTTTCTTTCCGCCTGCATTGGTAGATTTATAAATAAGATTCGGATACCATGCGCCGCTTGTTGCAACCGCGGCATAGGTTGTATTGCTATCCGGTACGTCGAAAATAAATGTTCCGTAATCTCCATCTTTTGCCTGACTACCGCGGAACATGTATGTCGTTCCGGTTTTCGAGGCATGAATTAATGTACCACCCGACCGGATGGTCATTGTATCACGTGCGGGACTGCTGAAACCAACGACAAAAATTGCTGTGCTTGATGTTGTTGTTGTTCTGTTATTCAGTACACCGCCTTGAAGGATTAACAAGTCATGATTTCCTGCAACACCGTCTCCGATTCTGAGCGGTGAGGAAAGTGTGCTTGTGGACGGAATCAATGCTTCAATCGTGTTTGTATTTCCTGCATATCCAATCGTGAGTGTTTTCACTGTGTCACGGCGAATATTTGCCAGTAACAAGACATAACTTCCTGATTTAAATGTGTTATCAAGAATAACATCATCATCACCATCAGGAATGTTGTTTAAATCGTTCCCTGAAATCTGTGTCCACGAATTCGCATCATCCCAATCAAGCGTATCAACAGTGCTTACTGTTCTTGATTTGAGAGGCGGAGTATAATTGGCAATCTTAAACACTGCCGGAGCCGCCGGTAATACTACGTTGAAAATGTTCGATGAAGTTAACAATGAACCATCGCCTGCATCCAACACATGGTCGCCGGAACCGGTAACGATAACACCGCTGAACGAGGCAGTTCCGCCGGATGCCGCTCCTGAAGTTGTTCCTGATAATGCGCCGCTACCGGAAGAAATTGATAACGTAACTGTTGATGCATAATCTTCATCAAGGTTGCCGTTCACGTCGGTTGCTTTCACGGATGTTGCAAACGCTACACCTGATGTTTGGTTGGCAATGTTCGCGCCAAAACCCAACTGCGTTGCAACAACGCTAATCGCTGATGAACCTGCGACATCAGAACCGCCTGCGGCAAAGAGTGAACCGGATGAATTTGTTGTCACATCGGTATTCTGATTGACTTTGAATCCAAGCACAATTCCTTCTGCGCCTGCCGGCATCGAAGTATTCAAATAGACTTTTAATTGTAAATCAACACTTCCGCCATCGGTTGTTGCTACCAACGGTGAGCCGCTGAACGTAAGAGTTGTTGCGCCAACCGTTCCTGTTCCGAGACTCGTAAGCCCGTTGAACAGTTCGACGCCCTGAATATATTGTGACCAGTCTGCCGCGGTGTTTGCGCCGCTTTGACCAAACACAATCTGGTCAACGATAGTACCAACAGCATCGCCATCGGCTGAACCGCCGCCATCACGAATGGTAATATCATAGACTTCAACTTGTTCCCCCTGTGAATCAATCAATGAAGAAAATGAAGCGAGGTCGCTGTTTGGTCCGGCAACGATATCAGAAGCCGCAGAAAGACCGACAACATCAAACGATGAAGAGACACCTTCTGTTAAAACGCCTGAGTTTGCGTCCAACTGGACACCTGTTTCTGCTGTGTTATATCGCAAATCACTCCATGAAGCAACGCCGCTTGCTGCCGCTTGTGTTAAGCCAGCAACTGAAGAAACTGCGCCTGTTCCCGTTTGTACACCAACAGTAACATTGCCCGTGAAATCGAGGTCAACATTGTTGTTCACATCGTAGGCAGTAACAGCCGCGGCAAAATTAACGTTCTGTGCGACTGATGCCGCCGGATTGGTAGTGAATGTCAATTTACTTGCAGTGACTTCAACTCTGTTTGCATCGCTTGTTGTACTGCTTGTTTGAGCAGAGAATGCAGAGAACGTTGAAGCATTAAATCCTTGTGCTGTTACATTCGCATTTGTGATTTGAAATTGATATTGAGAATTATCTGTTGCGCTTGTTTCAAACGTCAGATATAAATCGAGAGTAGTCGAGCCATCATCCGGCGTTGAAAGACTTAATCCGGAGAAAGAAATTGTTTCACCCGTTACGCTGACTTCTCCAACTTCCGTTGAACCGTTGTACAATGCGGCTTGACGAATAGTACTTGCCCACGATGGATTTCCAATACCACCTTTATCAATTGTAACCCCAGTCAAAATAGTTGGCAATGCATCAGCGTCAGCAGCACCGCCGCCATCACGAATGGTGAATGACCAAACTTTAACAGCATCGGTTGTTGCACCGATTGCGCCAAGTTGGAATGAAGCATAATCAATGTTTGATGTTTCATTTCCTGCGGCAACGATGTCGGAGTTTGCATCACCGGTAGCACCGGTAACACTTTCCCAAGTTGTACCGATGCGAATACCATCAACTTCTGAATTAACAGAGTTTGTACCTTGCCTAATTGCCATTCGAGCAACATCGGCTAGATCTATTCCCGCTGTCTGAGATAAATCTGAAGTAGATTCACTTCCGCCAATAGCAGGATCAATCCACATTTTCACAATATCATTTGTAGCACCATCAACAATTTGATAACTGACTACAATTAAGTGGGTAACTCCTGTGGCATAATCTGTAGATTTAAATGTAGATGTCGTGTTCGAAGATGAAGCGCGTAACCCTAGATTATATGTACCGGCAACGCTTCCTACTCTAACAGAAACTCGGGCGTTCAATGCTGAGGTTGAATTGCTTGGAGTAAGTGCAAAAGAATAGTCCCCCGTTGTACTAGTATTTGCAACCATCCCAGTTGTTGATGTTACGTTAAGAAGGAAACCAAAATAAACTGTTCCCGTAGTTTGCGTTGTAAATTGTCGATAGGCATCTTCGGCTGAGCCAGGTTGAGTCACAACCTTATTCCCAACACCAGAAGAGGCATAACCTGTGAAAGTCAAACTTCCACTTGTTACTTGTAATGGTAGTGTTGTTCCGGAATAGCTTACCCAGTTACCACCACTGACATTACCTCCACCATTTACGTTGGTCAGTTGGCCCGTACTATAGTCGAAGTTTTCGTTTGTTAATAACTGCCCTTGCGCCATCGTTCCCATAGTCAGAATAGCAACTACAGCGACAACGAAGAGCCGTGTAAATATGTTTAGTTGTTGTTTCATAAACGTTCCTTTTTGGTTGTTTATGGTTAGTGAATTAGTGAATTGTCTTAAAAAAATAGGTTTGTAAAAATCGTGTGGAATGCTCTCAGCCGCCTCGCCTGTGTTCTCTTGTCGTCGTATGGTTTTCTCAATTTGCATACGGAGACACTACTTCCTGAAAAATGCTGTACATTGTCATGCTGTTGTTGATTGTTCTGCTGAGAAGCGTTTGGGGTACTAAATGTTCGGTGTAAAGTTATGAAAAAATTGGTAAAGAGCCAAGTTAAATTTGTGTTAAATATCCTCACGCAAAGCGGCTAAATCGCAGGGCAAAAAGGGAAGAAACCCTTTACGACTTCGCTGCTTTGCGTGAGTGAAAAAAAGGATTATTTCATCAACACAATCTTCTTCACCGCAGAAAACTCGCCGGCGTTCATCTTCACAAAATAGACGCCGCTCGATGCGAGCATACCGTTTTCCAGCGTGCTGTTCCACACCACTGTGTGGAATCCTGCATCGCGGTCTTCGTTCACGAGCGTTGCGACTTTTTGTCCGAGAATATTATACACGCCAACATCCACATGCGAGGCTTGCGGCACTCCGACCACGAACTGTGTTGACGGGTTGAACGGGTTCGGGTAATTCTGGCTGAGTGAAAATTCTTTCGGCATCACTCCGCCATCCGAAACGGTGAGGAACAACAAGTCACTCGCTTTCGAGATGCTTGCTTCGCCTGAACCTTTCATGGTGATTGTTTTTCCGCCTTTCGCTTCTGCGAGAACGAACTGCTTCAAATCATTGGAAGCAATGTTCCATTGCACCTTCAACGGCGCTTCGGCATTTTTCAAACCGATAGCAAACTGCGCCGGAGAAATCAACCGCGACGGATATGTTTCGAGAATTCTGCCGGAGATAAATCGCGCATCCATCGTCCCTTCGGGAGAAGTCGGTGGTAATTCGTACGCTTTCAGGTTGATTGTTCCTTCCGCATTGTTTCCGAAATACAACGTCTGCTTCGTTCCGTTCTTCGATGTAATGGTAATCGAGTTGAATTGGTTCATATCAACCGGGCGATTGGATTTTTCAAATCCTGTTGTTGAAAGGATAATACTTCCATCCATATCCGATTTCACCCAGTAGCCCTGTGTCGGGTTGAGCGTTGTTGCAACGTCGTAACCGTTATCGTAACCGAAGAATGACGAAAGAGCATTTCCTTCGGGAAGTGCATCAACCGTGCTGGACGCAATTGCTTCTCCCAACATTCCGACAAGGTTCCATCCTGAAACGACTTCAATGGTATCGAGCGTAAACGGTTTTCCAAGTTGTCGCACCACCTGATTGGAACCGAACTTCAACCAATATCCTATTCCCTGCCAGATTGCCGTATCGGCAAGATAACCGCCGGCAAACATGAATGGCTGAGAAGTTGCCGTCGGGAAGAGCCGGGAAACGTTGTAGCCGGTTTGTCCGGGCGTTTGCTCACGTGCGACCGAGACAAGATTCCATCCTTGACTGTATTCGTACGGTTCGCCAGCAACATAATCAGAGTTTTGTCGAGGACAGATAGCATACCTGCTTCCTCCGGAGAAAAATACTACTCCAATCAGGGTATCAACTTTATCATTGAGGTAAAGAATATTCGTTCTACCAACCGTAGAATCTCCTGGAATATTTGTATACATATTTTTTCCATCCGGGTCAATCAATACACCGCCAGAATTGTCATCAATTTCAAATAACTTTTGGTCAGAAAATATCGGAGCTAAATTATTTACCTTCGCATTCACGATTCTGACTAACATTCCCTCGTACTGCTCGGCGGCAGGATTGCCAATTGCAAAAGTGTTACTTGGCAGAGTAAGTGGAGAAGGTAATGGGTTATTCGACGAGATAATTGTTGCTGTGTTTAGTATGTTATATATCTGAGTGACATTATTCAATTCCCCTACAGTACCACTGACAGAAACACTGTCCCCTCTTCTAACTTTACCTAATGAAGTATCACCGACTGCCGAGACAAGCCAGATACCGCTCCACGGCAGAGTTCCGGATTGCATATAGTAGGCATTCGTGCCATAAATACTCGAATGTGCAGTTAATTCCATGTCTGCAGAGTCTGCGGTAATAATGCCGCGCAAAGTAGTAGTTGCACCATAGTATGGGCTTACTCCATGTGAATATGGAGTATATTGAATATCTCTAATCGTGGGGTCATGATTGAGAACTGTAAAATTGAAAAAGCCAAGCGACGTATCACTTCCTAGGATTCCTACGCCTTGATACGCAAGGCGTGACTTCTGTCCACCCGTATCTGTTGCTTCAATGAAGTATCTGACAAATGAATTCGGAGGTAAATCCAGGAACGATGCTTCATAGATTGAGTCCAAGGTAATCATTTCCATCGGATATTTTTCGAATGAACCATAATTGATACTCATCTTGACAGCCACACTTTCTACGGGCCATCCTCCAGTTGTCATCCGTGCGCGCGCTTGTATTTTAAATGTTTGTTCTTCCTTAATAATATTTGGTGTTCGGGAATGACTGTTAAGTGTGGGTTTCGCGACACCAAAAACGACATCTCCGGGAAACAATGGTGCAATAACATACCCATACGTCCCACTCGTTCCTGATATTTGAATCATGACCCCGCGTATGGTATCTATTACAGCGAACACAGGGGGTAATGTCCATGTTGACGAGGGATCTTTCCATGAACCAGTAACAGTAAACCAACGTGAAGCATCATGCATTGCCAGCGTATTACCATCAGGGTCATTCATGATAATGGCATTTCTTCCACCTACATTTGCATAGCCCGTAATAACAAGGTCACGAAATTCAACTATCATCCCTTCATATTTTTCCGCAGTATGATACTGGACGTTATACGGACCAGTTGAGATATATGTCCCTTGATAAAATTGTTCAATACTGTCGCCTTTTAAAATAGTAGCAGGTAAAGGTTTTGAATCAATAATGTCTATAGAAATTCCGGGTACCGGTTGGAATTGAGTTAAACTATTCATATTCCCTACTGGAAATTCAGAAAGTACTCCAGTAATTCGGATAACATCACCGCGCTCAACATTTAGAAATCCATCAATAATATTTTGTGCAGAATCTCCCGGCGAGGTACTTGACACATTACATCTAACTATTATTCCAGCCCATTCACTGGGGTTCGCTGTTGTATCATACAGGACCATAGTAAATCCAACAGCTGTGTAACCAATTATCTTTGGTGGAACTACACACAAACCTACAATTGTAACAGTATCATCTATAGTAGTAGCAGATTCGACTCTATCTGCTGTTTGTAGATGCCATCTTGAATTATTCCCCTGTTGTATAGTTGTTGCCTGAAGTAATGAGTCAAGTTGATTGTATTGTATATCATGAATAGTAACTTCAGGATACATGTGCCACGAGTTCGTCAGGCGATTATATCGCTTGGAAAATTTTACATCGGCGCTGACAACTTGTGTGAATAGAATAAGGATGAGAATAAAAAAAGGTATAAGACGTTTCATAGATTTCTCCAAAAAGAAATGTGAGTGTAAACGAAATGAGGTAACTCTTCGTATTTCAACTTCATGGTTGATTGTGGTAGATTAAATTGATTCCGCTTGCCGTTGAGTGATTTAAAGGTTGATTGAAGGGCAGAGTGGAGACAGCACAATTGTAAGAAAATCAGTTCTAATATGCAAGAACAATATTGAGTTTTTCTACAATAAAAAAAGAAGGAACCAAGGGAAAAACGAAGGGGCTGTCTCATAAGTCTGATAATGATGTAGCCGCAGACTTTACGTCTGCGTTTTTGATTTGGAAACGCAACCATAAAGGTTGCGCCTACAATTGATCTTACTTATGAGACAGCCCCTATAAAAAAGTAGTCGGGCTCCAAGAGGTATGAAGACCCGACTCTAAAAAGGTGCGAGCGAGGCGGTCGAACCAAGGGGAGGCGACTTGATTACGACAGGGGGGGCCTCACTCACACCACACAAATATAAGTGTTTTTTTTTTTACTACAAAATTTTTTACAAAAATATTTTATTTCATCAAGACCATTTTTTTCATAACCGTTACCGGATATACTTCTTCGTCTGCATTTGTCGGAAATTGTTCCATCACTAACTGATAGAAATACACACCCGAAGTGAGAGAGGAGGCATCGAAATCGAAGGTCTGTGTTCCTGCTTCCAAATCTACATTATCCAGTAGTACCGCTACCTCCTGACCGAGCGTATTATAGACGCGAAGCGACGTTTTTGCACGTTCTGTCAGATAAAACTCAATCGTTGTTGCCGGATTGAATGGATTCGGGTAATTTTGAAGTAAGTCATACTCGAACGGCTCTGTGATGTTGTCTTCTTCATCAATTGTCATGGGAGAATAAACAATCGGCGGAGCCATAAGCGCAGTGTCGGGATTCGGTATTAAATTCGGAACAGAGAAAAGCGCTTTCACCGGCTTGATTCTCAAAGGAATCGTAGAGAACGTATCCACTCTGGCGCTGAATGCTTTATTGATGGCTTTCAATGCAGTATCTGCTTGTGCATAGTTCAGCCACGTGTATTCTCGCCAGAACGTCAATGCACTATCAAGGAACGGGACGATTTGTCTCATTGACCTGTTCGTTAACGGGTTCGGTCTGCCCGTTGGGTCACGATAGACTAAATCTCCAAATCCCGGATCTGTCACACGGGAATCGCTTGCGGCAATATTGTGCTTCAACGCTATCAACTCGCCGACAAGACTGTTTGTGTAGCGCGCAGCATGTGGATTTCTCAACACACTATTAAAATCACGATAAGAAAGATACCGGAAAGGTCGGGGAGTTCCGCGCATCGGTAATGCTCGTCGGACGTTATGCGGAATGGAAATCCAAATCCAACCATAATCGCGAGAGCGAATCGGGCGGTCAACACCAACAATCAGTCCATCCTGAAATGCGCCCCGTTTCCAAACTGTATCGCGAACATTTCCCGTGTTCGGCATGTGAACGCGAAGCGCACGCGTACCGGGAATCGGCGTACGAACACGGAGCGAACGTTGCGCTAAACTATCCTGTGTAAACGAACGGTAGCATCCGCCCGCCATTTTTCCGTTCGAACCAATGCGTTGTGCAAATAAATCTGTGTTTCCGCCGCCGACACGGTAATCAGTCCAGACGACAATTCCGCCGCGTAGTAAATCGGTGTCGAGTTGGGGGTTCACCTGGTCGAATGAATTCGTATGCAACGGATTTCCGTTTTGTGACCACAACGCAACTCCGAATAAATTGATGCGTTGTGCAAAAATATCAAAATCTACCTCATTCCGTTTGTCTTGCCATGTGATAAGCGCGGACGAACCTTCAAAGACAAGCGTAGGATTATATTGCTGACCGTTCATCACACAAACCGATAATCCTTCCGTTGACCATTTCATCTGCCCGTATTGATTGATATATTGGGCATAAATATCATAATCATTCCCGGTTCTGTTATCTTGCCACACTACAATTGCGCCGCCAAGATTATCGCTGACGAGTTTCGGTGTTGCCTGAATTCCGGCTGAGTAAGCCAGCGGAACACCATTTTCCATCCAGCGCTGAATTCCGTCTTTATCTATTCGTTGTGCAAAAATTTTGTCAATGCTTGCACTGCGTCTATCCTGCCATGCGATGATAGCGCCGTTCTTTCCATCTGTTACTAATTGTGGCGCGAGTTGGTCGTTGGTCAACGCAGCAATCGGAACACCTTCACGAACCCATGCTAATCGCCCGTCAGAAAGTAATCTCTGACAGAACACATCCGAAGTTCCGCTTTCGGAACGAAAATCTGTCCATGTAATAATTGCGCCGCCGAGACCATCGCTGATGACTGAAGGATTCACCTGGTCGCCATTCATTTGAATAACAACTTCACCGCCGGATGACCACATTGCCTGTCCGAGTCCGGTAAACTTCTGAGCGTAAATATCATAGTTCCCGCTTCGCTGGTCTTGCCAAACGATAATCACTCCATCCTGACCACCGAGGTCGCGGACAATCATCGGGTAATATTGATGACCGCCGTAGTTGGAAACGATGTTGCCGCCCGGATTCCAGAGCGTTAATCCGTTCGATGTGACACGCTGAACAAAAATATCATAGTCAACGGCATTACGGTTTTCCATCCACGTGACAAACGACCCGCCGGTTCCATCGCCGGAGATTTGTGGAAACACCTGATAGGCGGAACTGAGTGAAAGAGGAATTCCTCCATCCTGCCACATTGCATTTCCAAGATTGTTGATTCGTTGTACAAAGACTTTGTCAACGATTCCTGTGCGACGGTCTTGCCAGACCACAACTGCCCCGCTTTTTCCATCGGAAGCGATGCGCGGGTTCCATTGTATCCCACTGTTAATTGAGACAACGACGTTTTGAGTTGTTTGGCAGGGCCAATCGGCTAAGAGAGTTTGCCCCACGAAGAGGGTCAACAACAACAAAGGTAGTATAGACTTTTTCATTCTACTCTCGAAGTTTGTTAAACTTTTTGTGAAAAAATTATGTTAGATAATTGAACGAATAGCGGAAACCGGCGCGCAGAAACGCGCTTCTCCGTTTTGTATTTTCTGTTTCTGTAAAACTCTCCTGAACAATAGAAGTTCATTTTCACCCACACAGTTCGCATTTCATACACACAATACTTGTCCCAAATTTTCAATACGACTTCCTGTTCAAGATTGTCAAGGTGCGAAACCACAGCACCAACGAGAAGATGAATCTCGATTTTCTTCTTCAAGTCGGCTACTGATATTTCGCTGAGGAATATAATAGAAATTTTTATCAAAATCTACATTCCAAGAAAAAATATTTTTCAAAGTTGAAGATTTTTGAGAATCCTCGAATCTCCTTTGTTTTGTTTGATTTTAAGGGAATTTCATAAATCCTTTTTAGAAAATACCCAAATTTCCCATCGTAGATTCCATCTCAAAATCGGACTCTCCACATCATTTATTCATTGGGGGCTGTCTCATAAGTCTGATATGATGTAGCCGCAGACTTTACGTCTGCGTTTTTGATTTGGAAACGCAACCATGAAGGTTGCGTCTACAATAAATCTAACTTGTGAGACAGCCCCAACCGATATACAATTTTACTTCACAATCATCAACGACTTCGTTTGATGAAACTCCCTCGCTGCATCGCCCATCGCCGAGGCATCGAATCTATAATAATAGACGCCGGATGAAAGCGAACTTGCATCGAGTTTTACATCATGGTAGCCCGCATCGAATTGCAGTTGCTCAAACACCGTCTGTACAACCTGACCAAGCGAGTTGTACACTTTCAATGAAACGAGTGAATGATACGGAAGCGAGAACGAAACGGTCGTCATTGGGTTGAACGGGTTCGGGTAATTCTGTCCGAGCGAATACACTTCCGGAATTGCAACATCGGAAACTTTCAGCACGAGCGATTGCGCATCATTGATTTTCGCTTCGCCAGCTCCATTCATCTTAACAGATTTATTTTTTCCTGTCAATAAAGAATACGTATTTGATTTGTCGTTCACGGTCCACTTGATTGTCAAAGGCAACGTTGCACCTTGAACAGAAATCGGGAATTCTTTTCTTCCGTTTTCCTGATTGATGAGCGCGACCATATTTCCGTTTCTGAAACGAACATCAAACGCTTCGTTCGGCGGAAGCGGCGGTAGTTCATATGCTAACGTTGTAAATTCTTCATTTGGTTTTGCGCCAACATACATCGTGGATGAATTTCCGTTCGCATCAACAATTTCAATTTTGTTCAAACTCTCCAACTGACTTGTTTGCTTCGTCATTTCGCTGAACGCAGAAGCGGCAAGCACTAATTTTCCTGCCTGATTTACTTTCACCCAGTATGCTTTTCCGGGCTGAATTGTATCGGCAATCGAATATCCATTGTCATAACCGAAATAACTTGTTTGAACAATCCCATCGGGAATTTGCGCGATGGAATTTGAAAGTACCGGGTATGAAATTGAACCGATCATGTTCCAATCGGAAATCAAATCGAAGGTATCCTGCTGAATTGCGACACCGGAGAATGAACGGGTTTGCTCGCCGGAAAATTTCACCCAATATCCTCTTCCATAGAACAAGGAAAGATGATACACATACGTCCCCTGATATGCGAACGCCTGAGATTGTGCAGTCGGGAACACAGAATCTTTATCCGTGCTTGAAAGGGTTGCCGGCATAGAAACCATATTCCACCCGTTTTTCAATCCTAACTGAATTGAGGCGTACGTTGTCGTGTCAATTCCATAACCGACGACGCTAACGGTATCGGGACTTCCCGGAGCGTTATGAACAAGAACGATTATTCCTGTTTGATTTCCGGGCTGAGTCGGTGCGAACGTCACAAAGAATTTTTGTGATGAAGAAACCGGAACCGTTGCATTCGTCGGAGTGACACTAAATCGAGCATTGGAAGAAGTAACACTTGCTACGTTCAAAATTCCGGGACCGTCATTCGTGACCGTGAAACTATCCTGCACAATCGTTCCGACATCAATGCTATCAAAATCAAAACTTGATGCTGAAAGAGTGAACGATGCCGACAACGAAAGTCGTATCGAATCCGAACCGCCCGCTTCATAATATCGTGCGGCAAATTCCTGTAAATATAAATTCGCTACACGCGCATCCTGAACAATGAGCGTGTTTTCATCGTTCGAGTTTTCTGCACTGCTCGACCAGTTGTGCGAACCGGTAATCGTGTATGGCGTTCCTGCGGAATTCTCTGCATCAACTAATGCATATTTATGATGCAACAATCCGCTCCCTGCGGCAAGATGAACGTCTACACCTGCCGTCTGGAGTTTGCTGTATTCATTTCCCGTGTCAGTGTTGTTATCCATGACGACCCGAACTTTATTTCCCCTGTTCTTCATCGCAACGACCGTATCGCCAAGTTCATCACGCGTAAATGTTAACAGCGCGGCAGAAACAGAACTCTGCGCCTTGCTTAATGTCTTCCCGATTTTCGATGTCGTTTTATCTTCGGGACTGAAATACATTTCCATCGAAACACCGTTCACGTTGAACCGGTGCGGCGTGTTGTCGAGTTTTCTTCCGCCGAAGCGTGTTGTGCTTGCGTTCGGTGTGTCATTGTTGCTTCCCCACATTTCGTTGAACTCTTCCATGTACGCGTTCGCCAACGCAACATCCTGAACTTCAATGACGTTCTGCCGGTCATCGGCAGTTCCTTGCTGTGTGAGATTCCATGAACCGGTCCACACCCAAATACTTTCCGGCGCGCCGCCTCGCGCATCAAACACGATAAACTTATTATGCATCAACCCTGCGCCAAACCATGAAGCATCAAACCGGTCGGTGATCGGAGTAATGCCGCCTGCAACTAAATCCTGAAATCCGCTTTGCGATTGATTGTCGTATTCGCTAATGACACGAACTTTGACACCACGATTCTTTGCCGCAATCAACGCCGCCGCGACTAAATCTCCGTAATTCGCCGCGCTCAAACTGTAAATACACGCATCAATCGAACGCTTTGCATTGTTGATTTTTGATATAACTTTCGATAACAAATCATAATTTCCATTTGCATTTTCACCGTTTGAAACAGACGTGTTCACCGTCTTATTAAAATAGACATTGATTTGCCCGGTCGAACCGGCAGGTGAAGCGGAACTGACAATCATATCTCCGGCAAAACTTGTTTCCGCGCTTGCAACGGAAAACGCCTGCACATGGTACATCGTCGCGGCGGAAAGTCCGGAGACATCAACCACGTGCGATGTTCGTTCGGTATTGTCCGGTGCAACTGTTCCAAGTTCGTAACTTGATGTGGTTCCATAACGCAATCTGCTTGTGCCGTTGTTAAATGTTGTCCAATTGATTTTGAACGACGAGGAGGTAATATCGCTTTCATACGGTGTTGTGACAATCAATGGACCATCAGCCATAATATCAGTCGTTGTTCGCGGCATCAATTGATAGCCGCTTGCAAATGGTGATGAGTTGTCAAATTGGGAAACTACACAGATGAGGTCAAAGGCGCTTCCCGGAATAGTCGTGCCGATGATATTGGTAGTGTTATCAATTCGTATTTCTGTACTTCCGGATGCGTCTGCAAGCGGATAATTTTGATACGCCCAAGAACCCGAACCGGTGACAGTGACTCCATTTAATCGTACCAACAGACCTTCATACAATTCAATTCCACCAACTCCATCGCCGGCAATTTGAGAGCAATTCACTGTGAGTGGTATAACTTCATTCCCCGAACTGACAATCTGATTAACGTATGGACTTACTAATTCAAACAACCCGTTGAACGGTTCAATCTTTCCTGTAACAATCACTTCATCCCCGACTGCTACAACCGAAGAAAGAGCAGAACCGAAAATTGCCATCCCTGCCGTGTTATCCTGAATGTATGATGGACCTCCGAATTCATTTCCGACAGTCATAATTCCGCGAACCGTTACTAACTGACCAAGCCGGAGCGGAACGCCATTCGCATCGTTCGTTTTAATGGTTGCAATATCCACAGGCACACCGAACACAACAACATTCGTCGGAGAAACAATCGTCGCGTAGTTTGTTACCGCTTTTGTCTGAACTCTGAACGGATACGATGAAGTACTATCCGGCGGTGTTACATTATTAATAGTAATAACTGTTGATGAAGCATTGAACGTGATGTTATTAAAATAAATTGTATCGCCGGAAACGCTTTCTGTTGCAGTCATGTCGGTGTAATCAACATCTGCCGCATCGTGCGACCAACTGAAGTTTGAAGGGACAACAATTCTCATATCGGTGATGATGACTGATGCATCAGTCGCGTACGTAATTTCAAAATTTGTCAACACGCCATGATTAACTGTGTCGGGATTGATGGTTGCAGTTCCCGCGCCATCGGTGACAGCGCGGAGAGAAGTAATCCATGAAGTATTATTGCCGCCGTTGCCAGCACCCTGCGTTGGCGTTGCATCATTGAATGTCCAGTTCGTTGTTGTCGTTAGCTCTGGTGTTGAGTCTTCATTAAAAGAAATAGCAGTGGTCGATGTTGAAGAACCTGTAAAATGTACTTTTGGGGAAGGAAGGCTTGAAGCATTACTTGTTCCCCATGAAACTCCAAAAATATGAGTATCAGAAGCATCCCGAAGTTGAACAGCATCGCTGGTTCCTGCAAAAAGAAAACTGGAATCAACTGCAAAATAAAGTGAGTTGTTAGCTTTAATCACTAATACATAATCGGATGGATCTGTATCTTCTGCTGTTGTAATACCTGATTTTCCTACTACAATGAGTGTTCCCTTGTTCAAATTACCCCAAAGTGTACTGGTTGTAAATCTAAGGGGATTTTGAGCAACACCCCCCGAACTGAAATCGCGAATATCCCAACTTCTCATATCCACTCCATCTTGGACAACAAGCAGTTCTACCCATTCGTCATTTGAATTACCACTATTAAATAATTCATTAATAATTACCTGCTGTGCCTGAGTTACGCCTCCACCCATCACAAAAAACAGAAAAGAGAACACAATAGCATTGAAGAATGATTTCTTCATAAAAAACGCTTTCTAAATAAGTTTGCTGGTTAGGAAATTGTTGACTTTGTCAGTCTGTACGGCTACAATGTAACTATTTTATTCAAGGTGACAAAGGAGAAATTGCATTGTACACCTACGTTGGAAGGTTGTTCAAAAAACTGTTAACCTGTGATGGTCAAGAGAATGCAGTTCTCAACCCACCCTTGTCTTGGCTGTTTTCGTTGTTGAGTCTCAACCCATCGTCATTGTGTTAAGAGACATCGGCGTTGCAGTGCGTTACATCGCCATTGTGTCGAATAACATTGGCGTTGTGTTGACATACTTCGCCATTGTGTTGAATAACATTGGCGTTGTGTCGGCATACTTCACCAATGTGTAGATTGACATCGGCGTTGTGTTGGCATACTTCGCCATTGTGTTGACAAACTTCGGCGTTGTGTTTACAAACATAGCCATTGAAATTATTGATTTTCCCTTCATTTAGATTGATTTTATGGCTATGTAGATTGTATTTATCGCAATGTAGATTACCTTTGCTTCAATGTAAGTCACTATTCCCTTCATTTTGGCTCAAAAAACCAATATTTCAAAAAATTGTGCTTCCCTAACAGAAGTGCGACTCACTTGCCCCTTGAAAATACGTCTGAATTTGGCTTCAGGCATTGAACGTCCGGGCTTGAAAGATTTAACAAGTTAGAAAATATGATTTAACAATTATTACTATAACTACTTACACGTCAAAACGTTGCAAGTATAAATAACTTTTCAACAATTAACAATACCTATTCAAACATTTGAAATGGAAAAGCAAAGGTGCCACGTACTTTCCTTTTCAATCTCACCTCACACAAAGCATAACGAGGACGAATGAAAAAAACGTGCGACTCACTTACCCCTCGAAAGAACATCTGAAATTGAATGTTCAGACAACTATCAAGGAGAAGTGAGTCGCACGTTCATCTTTGGCGTCATTTCATCATCAACATCCGCTTTGTTTCGGAAAACGTTGTTCCGTCCTCAAGAGAAGTCGCGGTCAGCCGGTAGAAATAGACACCGCTTGCCAGCGAAGAACCATCAAAGGAAAACTCATATTCCCCTTCTTCCATTGTCTGATTGTTCACCACGGTTGCCACTTCCCGTCCAATCATATCATACACCTTCAACGTCACTACTCCGAAATCCGAAATCCGAAATCCGAAATTCGTTGTCGGGTTAAACGGGTTCGGATAATTCTGATTCAATGCAAACGCATTCGGCGTTTCATCGAGCGAGCCGGGGACAAACCGTAACGGCTCATTTGCCGGTGCAATGGTCGGCGCGCCAAAAAGCGGAACACTATCAATATGAACCGCGCCGGTAAAAGCAAGCGGCTGTTGATTGACAATCTTCAACGGACCTGTAAATGAATTGTTAATTGTCTTCAAAATCAAATGAAGTTTTACCCATTCGAGCGTCGGGTATTTTTGCCAGTACGTAAGGAAATTATCGGTGAGCGAGACGATTTGCCGTAACGTCATCCCGGTAAGCACAACGCCGCCTACCGTATCTTCTCCTTCGTATGTTAAATCGCCGAACATCGGCGTGGTGACTTCCGCATCGCTGGCTCCGATATTGAGTTTTAACGCAAGCAGTTCACCGACAAGTTTGTTATTGTATTTTTCAAGTTTCGGGTCTTTCTTTTCACCGACAAAAGGATTTCCATCGTATGTATCAAACCCGCGGGGCGCAGATGTATGCGTGATAAACTTGATGATGGAAGGTCCCTTCGTTATCCGCATCCACCCGTATTGCGTCGCGCTATCGGGTCTCGGATTGCCAATCACCATACCACCGGGCGCACCGGGGTTTCCGGATTTGATTTTCGGGAATGCCCGTGCGAAGGATGTATCCCGGAAATTTCCGTAATTAGGAACAACCGCTAATGTTTTCAGCGCCACTCCTTTTTGATAGAGACTATCCTGCAGGAATGTTCTGAATTTCATTTTCTTCTTATCATTATATTTGATAGTAAGAATATCTGTTGTCTTACCATCCGGGCTCGTACTGCCGGTGATATAATATGCTGTACCGGAGGAAACAATTGCCGCCGGGATGTCATCTGCATTCCCCGAACCATTGTACCGCGTGTTCCAGTTTTCGTCGCCGTTGCTTCCTTTTATTTCCTGAAACACATAATCGTATTTCACTCCGTACCCGGTACTTTTTCCAATCACATGAGGATTATTTCCTCCAAGAATTGCTACACCGGCATCTTCATCGTTTGCCGTTCCATTTAATATTGAGACCCAATCCTCCGCTCCCGTTGACATGTTATAGTTTACCGTAACAATATCATTGGAACTCCCTACCTGTAAACTTCTTCCGGTAACATAGACTCTCGTAGTTCCGCTGATCGCTATCGCACACGCCATATCATCGGAGTTTGCATTTCCATTATACCGGGAAACCCACTGTTCATTTCCGGCGGTGTCATATTTGATGGTAAGATAATCATAGCCATTGGCAACATCCTGACTGGAGCCCGTCACAAAAACATCGCTGGTACTTCGAAGAACAATCGCAGTTGCCATATCTTGCAAATCTGACGGTCCGTTATAGCGGGCTGTCCACACAGTATCGCCGGTGATTGCATTGTATTTTATCGTCAGGAAGTTGGCTGTTCCTTCCGTACAATACCCGGTCACGTATAAATCCTCTGTGCCGCGAAGCGCCATTGCAGTTGCTTTATCTTCACGTTTATTGCCATGTCCATCTCCTGTAAATCGTTTTGCCCAAACAAGATTACCGTCTCGGTCATATTTCACTGTGGCGAAATCAAGTCCCGTTCCTCCGCTTCCTTGACTTGAACCGGTCACATAAACATTCAGCGAATCGTTTACAGCAATGGCAACAGGGACATCGTCTCCGTTCCCTGTTCCGTTATATGTAACAGACCAAAGCAAACTGCCGGAAGTATCAAACTTGACCGTCACGTAATCTAATCCGTTTGAGGAAGTGAGTGTTGTTCCTGTTACGTAAACATTGTTGCCTGTATCTACGGCAATTGCCAACGCTTTGTCAGCAAGTTTTCCTCCCGAAGAGTAATATGCAGTCCATTGAACTTCACCATCCGGATGATATTTTAGAACAACCATATCAATCCCGGTCGTTTTCCTTTGTGAATATCCACCGACATAGATATATCCCGAATCATCCACCGTGATTGCAGTTCCACCGTCGGTTCCTTTTTTAATACTCCCGAATTGTGCTTTCCACTCACGGGCTAATTGAGCATCTGTGTATGCGCTCAACAATGCAAAACTAATAAGTAGTAAAATATATTGGTAACTTTTTTTCATTGTAATATCCCTAAAACATGTTAAATGATAATTAAAAAAATCAGAAGGCGGGTTTCATAACCACACCAACCTTTGAACTAAATGCTGTAATGGTAGTAACTATTTTTGTTCGGTATAGTTTCAGAGTACCGGAAGTGCGACTCATTTCTTTCTGAGGATTATCTTGCTTTGATGTTCAGAACATCCTGTGAGAAAAATGAGTCGCATTTCAAACCGTTTGTGTTATTTCATTAACAGTCCCGCTGTACGGAACTTCCAATGAAACGACTGCATCATTTCATCATCAACATCCGCTTTGTTTCGGAAAACGTTGTTCCGTCCTCAAGAGAAGTCGCGGTCAGCCGATAGAAATAGACACCGCTTGCAAGCGAAGAACCATCGAAGGAAAACTCATATTCTCCTTCTTCCATTGCCTGATTATCAACAACGATTGCTACTTCTCTTCCAATCATATCATACACCTTCAAATTCACTAATCCGAAATCCGAAATCCGAAATCCGAAATCCGTTGTCGGGTTGAACGGGTTCGGATAGTTCTGACTCAACGCAAACGTGTTCGGCGTTTCATCGAGCGAGCCGGGAATGAATTTCAACGGTTCAGCGATTGGCGCAATTCCGGGTGATAAGAACGCAACACTGTCAATCAACTTTACACCCGTAAACACTAATGGCTGCGCACTGACGACCTTCAACTCTCCGGTAAATGCAGAGTTGATTCTATCAAGAACTGAATCAAGCCGGCTCCATTCGAGAGTCGGATATTTTTGCCAGTATGTGAGGAAGTTATCCGTCAGTGAAGCAATCTGTCGCAACGACATTCCCGTTAATACTAATCCGCCGACAGTATCAAATCCCTCGTAGGTTAAATCACCAAAGGTCGGTGGCGTAACTTCCGCATCGCTCGCCCCGATGTTGAGACGTAATGCAATCAGGTTGCCGACAAGTTTGTTGTTGTACTTATCGAGTTTCGCGTCTTTTTTCTCACCGACAAACGTAACTCCGCCATACAAATCAAACCCGCGCGGCGTACCGGTTTGAGGAATAAATTTCGTAATCGCTTTCCCGCTTGTCATGCGAACCCATCCGTATGCAAGCGCGCTGTCAGGTCGTGCATTGCCAAGAACCATTCCTCCCGGCGCGCCCGGAAATCCTTTTTTGATTTTCGGAAATGCCCGTGCAAATGCCGTATCGCGGAAGTTCCCATAATTTGCCGCCACCTTCGTTACATTGTTCGCCTTTCCTGCCAAACTATCCTGAATTACTGTCCGGTACTTCAGTTTATTTTGGTCAACATATTTAATCGTAACAATATCGGTTGTTTTGCTGTCAGGACTGCTTTTCCCGGTAACGTAAATCGCTCCGCCGGATGAAAGTATATCTGCCGGAACATCGTCGAGGTTTCCTGTCCCATTGTACGTTGTATTCCAATTTTCATCGCCGTTGCTTCCGTTGTAGGAAATCAACGCGTAGTCATACCCGACACCGAAACCACTGCTTGCCGCTGCAATGTACGGCGTACCGCCACCGAGCATTGCCAATCCCTTATCATCATCGTTCGCGGCGCCGTTAAATGATTGCACCCAATCTTCCGAGCCATTGCTGAAATTATATTTCACTGTTGTCGCATCGTTGAAACTTCCCACCTGTAAACTTCTCCCGGTGACATATATCCTGCTATTGCTGTGAATATCAATTGCGTACGCATGGTCATCGCTGTTTGCGTTGCCGTTATATCGCGCGTTCCAAACTTCCGCTCCGGCAGAACTATATCTGATGGTGACATAATCAAAACCGTTGACAGAATCTTTACTGCTTCCGGTGATGACTACATCGGTCGAGGTTCGTAACACAATCGCTCGCGCGATATCATCTCCGTTGCCTGAGCCGTTGTATCGAACCGCCCATAATGAATCACCTGTCGCCGCGTTGTATTTGATGGTGAAATAATCATACATCGTATCGGTGCTTGCACCAGTAACATAGACATCGGTAGTTCCTCGTAACGCCATCGCGTATGCACGGTCATCGCCATTCGCCGGACCGTTGTATCGTTTTGCCCATACCTCATTTCCGAGTGAATCGTATTTGATTGTTACATAATCATAACTCGTCCCCGAACCCACACTGTAGCCGGAAACATAAACATGCTGAGAATCATTCACGGCGATAGCAACCGGTACATCTTCTCCGTTGCCGGAGCCGCTATACGATTTCGTCCAGAGAATAACCCCGTTGCTATCATATTTTACCGTCACGATATTCAAACCACTGCTTGTTGTTGCCGATGTTCCCGTCACATAGACATTATGTGAAGTATCAACCGCGACGGCGAGCGCTTTATCGTCACCTTTCCCTGTCGCTCCGTAAAATGCCTGCCAGATGAGTTCTCCATCGGGAGAATATTTCAGTGTTACATAATCTACGTTTGTGGATTTACGTTTTGTCCACCCCGTAACATAGACAAAGCCCGAATCATCGGCTGTCATCATCGAGGCGACTTCGTTTGTCTTTTTCGTCGGACCGGTGTAGCGGGCGACCCATTGCCGCACATATTGAGCGCTCAGGGGTTCAATCATGATGCCCGCCAATATCAAAAGAAAAAGAAATTGTTTACAAGATTTCATAGCTGGTTCCTTGAAAATTGTTAGATTGCTTTTATTTGATGTAAATGTAGAGAGATTAGGTAGGTTTTACAAGGGTTTTTTTGGGCTATGTGTTCTAACTCAAAATCAAAAAAAGAGGTGCGGGTTGTATTCCGCACCTCTTGGGCTTAAGTTATATCGGGTCTTTACCCGAGTGTTACTTGTCACTATTTGACAAGCAACATCTTCTTTACATCAACGAATGTTGCTGAGTTATCATCCGTACCGTTCGCTAACAAGCGATAGAAGTAAACACCGGATGCTAAATCGGACGCATCGAATTCCATTTCGTAATCACCTTCATCCATTATTTCATTATCTGCCATTGAGACAACTTCCCTTCCGAGCATATCATATATTTTCAATGTTACAGTACTTGTAACGGATAATTGATAACGAATCACAGTTTTGGGATTAAACGGATTCGGGTAATTCTGTTCCAACAAATACTCATACGGAATAGCAGATTGCGTAACCGTCGGAATAAATCTAGTCAGCGCACTTACCTTCGTAACATCTCGTTTCAGGTATGGTACTTTGTACAATGCAACTGCTCCTTTGAACCGCAACGGACTTGTTGAAATCGAGTCGGTAAACTTTCTCGAATCAAGCGCTTTCCAGAAATCGCGATTCAATCTGGTGACAACACTATCCATGATAATCAATCGCGAAATCGGAATCATGGTATCAACCGGAGCCGGAGCGGGACAATGTTTTATTCCCATCGTCAATGCCGTATCGCACTGCGCGATTATTTGCCTGATGGTCATGTTGTTAAAGATTGTATCGGGACCGGAAATTCTGTCGAACACCAAATCACCCAAACCGACAGGCGTATGTCCTAAGTCGCTCGCGGCCACGTTTGTTTTCAGTGTGAGCAACTCAAAGCCAAGATGATTCGTTGCATTCGCAAACTGCGATGACGTATTGATTTCACCTGTCCACCATGAGTAGTTAGTCTTCGGTTCTTTCTTCCATGGTTTGGCAAATTGATATTTCGAGACTGACGGAGCGTGATAGCCGCGTTTCCGTTGAGTCTTTTCCCGGATGCTATCGTACGGGAAAAAGAACCAGCCGTAACAATCGGTGCTATCATACCGCCGGACACCGACACGGAGATACCCGCTGTCAATCGGAGAATCCCAACCGTAGCCGCGATTGAGAAAAACGCTGTCGCGAATATTTCCTGCGTTCGGCTTCTTAATTTGTGTTTTGCCTCTCGGTTTCGCAGAAGCGGCTTTGTAATAATCTGTTCGCATAAACGTTCTGTACTTCCCTGTATCAGGCATGTAGAAATTTCCAAACACGAATCCGCTTGTATCCAACCCGCTCACCATCGTTAATGAATAGGAGGCGCCAAGTGTCGGGTACGTTTGTCTCCACAATGCCCGCGGAACTTCTTTTATTGTATAATTATCAGCCGGGACTTGCCCGAACAGAAATTGTCCGTTCGCATCCGTTAACACAGTTTCCGGCTGAGTATGAGTACCGATAAGTACAACTCTCAAACTGTCCAAGAAGTCATCGAACTGAGTATCAAAATCTCCGGCGCTGTCATGGTCGAAGAATTTGTAACCGGCAATCGTACCGAACTCAAAGTTGCCGAAATCTCTGTCTGCAAGATTACCGCCACTGACAATCGTCTCCGAATAACATTCGGATGTAGGTTTTGTCTGATACCATCCTTCAACAACTTCTTCACAGATATTGTACTCACCTGCAAACAATTCTGTGAACGAATAATTTCCATTCGCGTCGGTGATTGCCGTATCAAACGGAACTCCATCCTTCTGAAGAAGAATTTGCCAATCGGGTAATCCGCTTTCGTTCACATCTTTGATTGAATCACCGTCATAATCGTGGAACTTCATCCCGCTGATGGAAACAAGTTTGAAGTTGGCAAAATCTTTTCCGGTGACATTCATTCCGGAAGTAAGTGTAACGAGGTGGACTCCGCCTTGCGGCGCAGTTCGTACCCATCCTTGTTGAACCACTTCCATGACATTGTAATTTCCCGGCATCAAATTCCCGAATGAATAATTTCCATTACCGGAAGTAACCACAGTTCCAACTAACACTTCACCCTTCCATAATTGAATTGTCCATCCGTTCAACGTCGGGTCGCCTGAGGTCAAACTGTCACCGTTCATATCGTTAAATTTCTGACCGGAAATTGAAGCAGGCAAAAAATTCCCGAAATCGAGATTATTCACTTCAACACCCGATTGGATGTTCACTGAATATGTTCCGTTCGCCGGGAAAGTTTGTTGCCAGTTCTGTTGCAGGATTTCACTGATAGTCCACGACCCGATTTCCGTTGAATCAAACAGCATGGTGTAGGAACCATCTCCTCCTGTCACTGTCGTTTTTGTTGATTGACCTTTTGTTCCTTTGATTGTCCAGCCGCTCAAGCCCGGTTCACCTTGCTCTTTTATTCCGTTGCCGTTCAAATCTTCGAACTTCATTCCGGTAATCTTCGGCTGTTTATAGTTTCCGAAATCAACATCGGTAACGTTTTGTCCGAACACTACGGTAAACGGAGGATACGACGGCGTTGTTTGCACCCATCCTGCTTGTTGGATTTCAGTAACTGTGTATGTTCCTTCTGAGGTGATGGTGAATTGATATGTTCCATCAATTGCCGTCGAAGTTGTTTCTGCAATTGCGCCTTGAAGCACAATCTTCCAGTTTGGTAATCCCGGTTCGCCTGTTTCCTTGACACCGTTACCGTTCAAATCATTGAACTTCATTCCGCTAATGGTCATGCTCTGATAATTTCCGAAGTCATAACCATACAAATTACTGTTACTGAGCATCGAAACTTCATAGACAATGCTCTTGGGGAATGTCTGGAACCAGCCCGGTTCAATCACTTCTTCGATGTCGTACTCGCCCGGCCCAACGTTCGTGAACGAATAATTTCCATTCGCATCGGTAACGGTTGAAACAGTTCCATTCACACCAATAAGATTGATTGTCCATCCTTCCAAGCCGGGTTCTGATTCACCTTTCAAACTATCACGGTTCACATCGAGGAACTTCATACCGGAAATAGTTCCGACGTGGAAGTTTCCGAAATCATTCCCCATATAAGCGCTATCTAAACTTGCATTGATGGTATAGTAATTGGGATTGGCTGGCTTTGTCTGCACCCAGAGCGATTCATCATCTTCACTGACTGTGTATGTCCCCGGAGTGATATACCCAAAGGAATAATTTCCGTTTACATCGGTGATTGTTGAATCATTCCTCGCCCCGCCTAAGAATATCTTCCAGTTGGGAATTCCCGGTTCGTCAACATCTTTCTCTCCGTTTCCATTCACATCCTCGAATTTTTGTCCGAGAATTGAAGCAAACGAACCAACAGAAAATTGGAAGGAGCCAAAGTTATTTACTTCATCCCATTCTGCGAAATTATCATTCGCGTCGAGATAGACGTATAAACTTCTCGCGCCCGAAGGGAGTGTTGGAAGTTTCAAACGAGTCGAAACAGAATCACGTGTACCGATTGGTAAATCAACGTAGAAGTCGCCGCCAATCTGGTTGCCGGTCGTTCTCGGATTTTCATCATAGAATCGTACGAGAACATTCATTACATTCAAGTTCGACAGGTCATCGTTCTTGAACACAGCAAAGAAATCAAGACTATCACCCGATGAACCGAATCCGGGATTCACGATAAACTGTTCAACAAAAATATCTTTCCTTGATGATACAATCGTGATGTACGCATTGTTTGTGCTGGAATCATTATGTGTATCGTACACTCGCAATCCAACCTGACCGTTGTATTCATTATTGAACACAACGGTAATTGTATCGGTCGTAACATCGCCGTGGATTCCATCGCCATTCGTATCCCAGTTGAATGCAATGACTGAATCAGCCGGGTAATCCGGGTCGTAGGAATCTCGTCCATCGAGGAGAATCGGTTCACCGACTCTCGCCGCATAGACCGGACCACGAGCAAACGGTATCGGCACAGCAACCGGCGGGTTGTTTGTACTTTGAACAATTACTTGTTTTGTGTCATAATCAAACAACGCGGGGTCGCTGTTATCTTTCACACGAAGTGAGATGGTATATGTTCCATTATTTGGGTAGCCGGGATTGGTCGGATTGGGACCGACAGCATCCGGATTGTTCCAATCAACACCATTAGACACATCCCAATCCCATAAATATTCAATGATGGTTTTATTCGGATCCATATGATGTGAACCTGAACCATCAACCGCAAACGAGGTGTTCGGCGGTTTTGAACTTATGGGTGCAATGACAGCAACCGGGCGAAGTTGGGAAACACCAGGTGTAAGAATGAGAACACCAAATGAAGTTGATAAAGCATCGGGACCATTTACCCAAGTGCTCGACCATGAACCATCTGCACCCTGAGTACTAACGAGATAACTATTATACTCATCTCTCCAGTTATGCGCACCTATCAGTGAAACGCCGGAACGGTTATCAATGATACTCATTCCTTTCTTGACGGCATACATCGCATAGAGATTGCCGAAGTTATCATAATTCCAGTAGGCATCGAGAAATGAAATTGCATTTGTAACGGGGGCTGAAGTTGAGAGATAGTCAAGGGCGGCATACGAACCGATACCTGAACCGGTCTTTGCCGGATTGTTCCAGTTACCCGGGTCAGTATATCCAAAACCACCACTTCCATCCTGAGAATACTGTAACCAGATTAACAGTTCACTCTTTACAAAGGGTTGAATAGTTCTCCCCCATAATTTTTCTGCCGCCTCAATCACCAACGAATGCCATTGAACAGCAGAGTTATCACTGCTTCCATTCGATGCATAATTTGCCGTGTATCTCCAACCGCCACGTCCATATTCCCCGACATCAGTCTGACTGAATGCTATTTGGTCAAGCGCATCCACAATGAATTCATAATATGATTGCCCGTTATACGGTCCGACTGTAATAATATCTGCCTGAGCGCTAATCGCAGAGGGATGTGCCCCGATGACAGAGAGGAGCGCTATTCCATTAGCGTACACCGAACCACTCAAGAAGGAGCCAATTCCATCTCCATCGCTATCAGGGTTACCTGCTGTTTGAGCATAAATAATTGATGTTGCAGCCGTGCTGAACAAATAGTCAAGTCCTTGCTTAACGTATTCAGCATAGATGTCCGTATTGATATTGTTATTCGGGAGATGCCCATTCTCTTCAAATGACAGAACCGATGCACCGGTTGCAGCTTGTGCATCTGAACCGGTAAAATGCCCATCAGCATATTGATGCAGATAATCGTATAACAATCCCCTTTCAATTGCCATGTTCCTTTGTATCTCCGGAGTGGAACCGGCAAACACTCGGACGACCGAACCATCTACATCAACAGCGCCGAGATTATCGGTAATTGTTAATGTCATTGAATAATACCCCGCAGTAGCATACGTATGGTTTGTACCGATATACCGGCGATACGTTACGGTACCGGATTCTATTGTACCATCACCATAATCCAAAACATATTGTAACGGCACGACTCCACCATGGACATTTCCCCACACTGCCAGAGGAACACCAGCTAACGCGTTACCGTAATTGGTATTCACACTATAACTTGGAAGCGTATTTACACGAAGCGGTCCTTGCGGTGGTAAGTAATTACCAAAATTAATATCTACTACCGTATCGCCGGCAACCTGGAAGGACCAATTTCCATTCGGGTATGTTTGTATCCAATCCATTTGCTGCTCTTCCGAAACAGTATAGTAACTGACCATAGTAAGACTATCAAAGGCATACATCCCATTTGCATCGGTAACGGTTGTGTAAATAGTACCATCCGATTGTTTCGTTGCATGAATAGTCCATCCCGGAATTCCCGGCTCACCCGGGTCTTTGGAATAATTATAATTTAAATCATGAAACTTCATTCCGCGGATTGAGCCAAGAGGAACAAGCCAATTACCGAAATCAGTATTAAAGGCAGTGTCTCCGGTTGCATATTGATACCACCAGTCGTATGCGGGTGTCGTCTTGTACCATCCCGGTTGATTCGTTTCATTGACAAAATAATAATCCTGATAGGCATGAGTCGCTATGAAATACATTCCATTCGTATCGGTAACAGCAGACCACGAACCGCCATTATAATATCCGCTAACCGTAATAGTCCATCCCGCCATTCCCGGTTCTCCCTGGTCTTTCACACCATTATGATTTATGTCATTGAATTTCATGCCTGTAAAATAATTCGGATAGTTAGCACGATTGCCGAAATCATAAACTCCCGTATCACCAACAGCATTACGATATATCCAACTATAATTACCCAACGTCTGAGTCCAACCCGTCTGGTTTGTCTCATTGATAAAATAATAATCAGGATAAGAATGCGAAGTGATAAAATACATTCCGTTCGAATCCGTTACCGCCGACCATGAACCACCAGTATTATATCCGTTTACAGTAATAGTCCACCCGGGCAAACCCGGTTCACCACTATCCTTGAGACCATTCCTGTCAAGGTCATTGAATTTCATTCCCGTAAAATAATTCGGAAACGCGAGACGATTTCCAAAATCAACATGAATCGTATCACCGTTAGCAGTCAGCCAATCCCATCCCCAATTACCAACTGTCTGGAGCCACCCTGCTTGCCCTGTTTCATCAACTCTGTAATAATCCGGCTGAGAAACAATTGCAATTGTGTAATTACCATTATTATCAGTGACTGCCGACCATTGACCACCATAATAATATCCATACGCATTTATCGTCCAACCTGCTAAGCCGGGTTCTCCTGAGTCTTTTTGACCATTTGCGTTGAGGTCATGAAACTTCATTCCGGAAACAAAATTTGTGGCAACCATTTTATTTCCAAAATCTTTACCAGTAACTATCTGTCCACTATCCACAATGACGGTATAAGTTCCCGGAGTAGCAGGCACAGTCTGGTTCCATCCATTTTTCAACGATTCACTTACCGTGTAGGTACCAGGGAGTAAGTTCGCAAAAGTGTAATTACCCATCGGATCGGTTATTACAGTACTGACAAGTGAATCCCCTTGGTGTAACCGAATAATCCATCCTTGAAGTCCCGGTTCATCAACACCCTTCAAACTATCGCCATTGGTATCATTAAATTTCATTCCTTGAATTTTCGCCGTGCCGAATTCTTGTGGCGCTGAACCAGCCGGTAAATCAACAATTGCAGCAACGAGTCCTAAGCAGTCACCATCAGTTGCATAACCGGTTGTCAACAAAAAATTATTTATTCCCGGTGACATATACGACGTAATATCAAATGTCTTAATATCCCATAATCCTCCATTCGTATTCGCTGCAGAAGGACCGTTCGGGACGGTGTTTCCTGCAAAGACTTGTGGTCCGGGAGCCAGCACGAGACCATTAATATAGAGATTATCATCTACCCAACTTTGTCCATCTCCGACGTGTAGAACAACGTTTGCTGTTCCTGAAGTATAGTTGATTCCCGAAAGAAGTACGTTCCAACCTACTGCATCATACGGATTATTAATGTTTGAATCGTTCCCATCGAAGATGACAAAATCGCGGTCGTTGGCTGAGTTACCGTCATTAAAAAATACTATCAGTGATACTCCATTAATATCTGCATCCGATTGTAAAAATCCTGCAAGGCTATAACTTCCGTTTCCCGTCACCAGTGAAGTAACATCCGCTCTGTACGCTTGACTGTTCGTACCGCCCCAGCAATTATCGTTGGAAAAGCCAATGTTCACACCGGTCACTGGATTCCCTGCGAACATCACATTGGCATTGGCATTGGGGTTCAGTGATAATGTCGGACCGCTCCAATAAAGATACGCCTTCTGAATTGTTCCACTTACGCCTGCAAGCGTCAATGTTCCCGTTCCTATTGTTCGCATTCCTCCATACCCCGCCGCTACCATATCAGCATTATGAATAATCTGAAAATTTGAAATATCATTGAATGGCTCTATCGGTGTCCATCCTTTTTCATTGATTGTCGCCTTGGGCTTAATACTCAATTCTTCACCCAAAGTTCTTCCATCGCGTCGAGTTCCCTGTACATTGTTGCCTTGAATATTTTTCTGCTCATCCGAACGTAAGTCTTTCACTTCACCCTTCTGAATTTTTTCATCAAGTTGCCACTTCATTTCTTCCACAGACAACTGGCGCATATCCTTCACTTCCCCACGTTGAATTTTATCTTGAAGTTGTTTCTTCTGCTCTTCAATTGAAAGTGTGCGATAATCTTTCACTTCTCCATTTCGGATTTTCTCTTCGAGTACCGCTCTCATTTTTTCAGGAGTTTGTTGACTGGATTGTTGCTGAAATTGGTCTATCAGTTTTTTGTTTGAACCTCCGCCGAGATATTGTGTTTCGGCTGGCTCAATTTTTTGTTCAGGAACGACGGTAGGTTTGTTCGTGAACTTCGACTGCTCACGAGAACGCCTTTCCCACGATTGTTGTGGAGTTTCCACTTCAGGCGGATTTGATGGCGCCGGAATTTTATAATTCTTCAGTAACTCCATGCCTTTAGACATTACGTCTTTTGACGGTTGTTGCTTCTGTGCAAATGACGTGGAAAAAAATACAATTGTTGCAACAACACAGGTTGCAAATAGTAAACGAGTAACAGTATTCATAACTTCCTCAACTAATAGTTGTTGTTTAGTGTTAGAAAAAAATAGCCGGCACACTTCGTTGCCGCGCAAAAAAATGAAAATATATTTATTGTAATACTTGCTCGTTAGCAATGTTCGTTAACGAGACTCAACGAATGATATTCCGACGTTGATACATCGGGGAAAGAACTGATAGTTAAATGGAAAGAACTGACTGTCACTTATTTTTCATAAGTGAGGCATATGATATGCTTTGTGAATGTACTGACTTCCTTTTACAATTTCAAGGAAGTTATTACAAAAATTTTACCCCGCGTACCTCCAAAAATAAGAAGGGCTGGTTGTTTGTTCAACCAGCCCTTTTTACTCTTACTTAATTAATGTCATTTTCTTTACACTTTGGAACGAATGTTTCTGACCATCTTCGTCAAATCCATTCGCTTCAAGTTTGTAGAAATAGACGCCCGAAGAGAAACTTGTTGCATCGAGTTCGATTGCCTGAACTCCATCTTCCATGTCAACATCATTCAGGATAGTAGCAACTTCCTGTCCGAGAAGGTTATAAATCTTGAGCGTCACCTTTGATGGAACCTGCAACTCAAACTGTACCGTCGTCATCGGGTTGAACGGATTCGGATAGTTCTGTTCTAACTTGAACGTTGCCGGAATTTCTTCTGTCGCATAATTCGGTTCGAAGTGTGCTAACGGAACCGGAGCGATACTATCGCGCATTAAGTATGATACCTTGTACAAACCTTTCACGCCTTTCAATTTCAAAGGCTTGGTTGATATTGTATCAATTTTTGTCGCTCTGAATTCGCGATTGATACGTGCGATAACAGAATCGAGCAACGTGAGATAGGAAACCGGATGACGATACGTAGTATCAATATGGTTTGCGCTGACATTCCGAATTGCCCGACCCATCGTTAATGCTGTATCAGCATGAGCGATAATCGTTCTGATTGACTTTCCAACAAAAACACTGTCTGCTGTAGTATCACGACAAACATAAATCAAATCACCCAATCCTTTCGGAGTGATTCCAAGATCGCTCGCCGCTACGTTTGTTTTCAGTGTTGTCAATTCCATTGTGAGGTGGTTACCGGCATTGCCAAAGTATGTTTCTGTAACTTGTTCACCGACAACTCCATTGAGATAGAATGCGGGATTACGCGGAACCTGTTGTTTTGTTTTTGGGTCACGCTTTGTTCCCCACGCTTTCTTGTTGTAAATCCAATGTTTCACTGCAGGTCCTTTATAAACCTGCCAACGATGGAAGAACCATCCCCACGTATTTATTAATGCGCTATCGGGTCTTTTGATACCGATGCGGAGATAGCCACTATCATTGGCATTTTCGAGACCGAATCCTTTACGAATAAAGACTGTGTCACGAACATTACCTGCCGTTGGATTTCTAATGAACCCTGATTTTTGTGGGGATCGACGTGCGGCGTTATAATCAGTAAGAATAAATGTGCGGAATTTACCTGTGTCTGGGACATAGAAATTTCCAAATTCCAATCCCGTAGTATCTAAACCGCTCACCATTGTAATCGAATACGGCGTTCCATTTGACGGATATGTTTGGTTCCAGAGAGGATTACTTGCTTCTGTCAATGTAAATACGTCGGCTGGAACATTGCTGAACGTAAATTCACCGTTTTCATCCGTGGTGACTGTATCGGGGGCAGTGTTTGTTCCATACAACACCATCTTGATATTTGGTAACATTCCTTCGCAGGCGATATTGCGCGTTCCGCTACTATCACGGTCGAACCATTTCGTACCGCTGATTGTACCGTACTCAAAGTTACCGAAATTTTTCCCTGATTCAACCGTACCACTGACAACATCTATTTGATACTCTCCGCTTACAGGAGTTGTTTGATACCAACCATCCTGCATTACTTCAGCGACTACATATGAACCGGCGGTTAACCCCGTGAAGCTATACTGACCGAGTTCATCTGTCGTATCTGTGGCAACTGTTGCTTCTCCCTCTTTTAAGGTGATTTCCCAATTTGCCAAACCAACTTCACCGGCATCTTTCACCGAGTCACCATCAAAGTCAAGAAACTTCACGCCGCTGATTGAGCCGAGTTCAAAGTTTGCAAAGTCCTTCCCTGTTACATTTGAACCTGACGCGATGGTAACAGAATATGAACCGTTCTCCGGATATGTTTGTAACCATCCTTGTTGCAATACTTCCTGAACGATATAACTTCCGGGGGCGAGATTTCCGAATTCATACTCTCCATCACCGGAAGTTGTTGTAGAAGCAACCAATGTTTCACCGCTGTACAATTCAATCGTCCATCCGTTTAAGGTCGGGTCACCCGCAGTATCTCCATCACCGGCAACATCTTCGAATTTTTTACCGGAGATTGAACTACCCTGATAGTTTCCAAAATCTACATTTGCACTTGCAGTCCCTGATTGAATATTAATCGAATATGTCGAGTTTGCAGGGAACGTTTGTGTCCAGCCAACTTGCAACATTTCATTAATAATCCATGTTCCCGTTTCCGAAGGACCGAACGAGAATGAGTATGCACCATTAGCATCGGTCACTGCAGTTTTCTGAGATAATCCCTTTGTCGCTTTGATTGTCCAGCCCTGTAAACCGTTTTCACTCTGGTCTTTCACACTGTCTGCATCGGCATCGAGGAATTTCATACCGGAAATTGAGGCAGTCTGATAGTTTCCAAAATTCACACCGCTAACATTCTGACCGAGAACAACACTGATGGAGTCCGGATTCGTTGTCGTTTGAACCCAACCATTCTGTTGAATTTCACTCACCAGATATTTTCCGCTCGATGTGATGGCAAATGAATATGCTCCATCCACATCTGTTATAGCCGTATCGGATGCGGCGCCGCGTAGAACGATCTGCCAGTTTGCTAAGCCGGGTTCACCTTCATCGCGTGAACCGTTACCATTCAGGTCGTTGAACTTCATTCCTGAAATTCCAGCACTATGCCTGTTACCAAAAACAAACGGGTCTCGTTCCGAACCGCTGTACGCATTCACTGTGTAATAACCGGGAGAGCCGGGAACTATTTGGTCCCATCCTGCCTGATTGACTTCACGGATTGTGTATGTTCCCGGACCGACGTTATCAAAACTGAATTCGCCTTCAGAGCCTGTGACAGTTGTTGCAACTGTATCTTCGCCCTTCATCAGCAAAATTGTCCAACCGGATAAACGCGGCTCGTCATTATCGGTAGAGTCACCGTTGACATCTTCAAATTTATAACCGAAGAAATTATCGTATGCAAAATTTCCAAAGTTTTTATTTGAAAATACTGCCTCGAAATCAACTGTAAGTGTATAAGTTCCGGGAGATACCGGCGCCGTTTGTACATACCCTGACTGATTCTGTTCTGAAACAGTATAGGTTCCGGGTGCAAGTCCGCTGAATGAGTACATACCATTTGCATCTGTCGTATCGTACCATGTTTGTCCGGGATCGCCTGGCAAGAACAATTCGATGACCCATCCGCTCAAGCTGTTTTCAAATTCATCCTGTTGTCCATTTCCGTTTTTGTCATAGAATTTCAATCCGGAGATAACGCCGTTAGGAATTCTCTTATTACCAAAGTTCAAACCGGTAAGCGTACTTTCAACCGAAACGGAGAAGAAATATGTTCCTGTAGGCGGATACGTCTGTGTCCATGCTGTATCATTGAACTCAGATACAGTATGCGTACCTGCGGGTACACCGACAAACTCATAATTCCCGTTTGCATCGGTGGTGGTGGTCCCTTCATTATCAAGAGATATCGTCCAACCGGCTATTCCGGGTTCGTTTTCATCTTTGACGCCATTGCCATCAAGGTCATTCCACTTCATTCCACGAAGCGTTAACCATGTTCCGATGTTGACATCAGAACCCATAACGTTATTCTGCTCATTCCACTCAGCAAATTGATTGTTTGCATCAACGAAGACATAGAACTGTCTGTCACCATAGGGAAGTGACGGAATAGTGAGATACGTGTCAATTGTATCCCGACCACCAATCGGTAAATCAACAGTGAACGGACTGCCGATTTGATTTCCTGTCGTGTATGGGTCTTCATCGTAGAACTTCACCTGAACACTATTTGCCGCCGCATCGGAAGTATCATTATTCTTAAATACTGCAACGACATGTAACTGACCACCAACGGAAGCATAATATGGCGTCGAGGTAAAAGATTCAACAAATAAATCACGACGTGATGCATAGATAGTAATGTACGCATTGTTAATGCTTGAATCGCCATGCGTGTCATAGACTTTCACTCCGACCTGACCATTGTATTCGTTATTGAACGTCAGAGTTACTTGAGGAGTAGTCGCATCACCATAGATTCCATTACCATCTGTGTCCCAGTTATATGCAACGACAGAGTCGTTCGGTTCGTCAGGGTCATAAGAAAATGTTGCATCGAGTGTGATAGGTTCTCCGACACGACCGGCATAGACCCCGCCCGAACCCGGAGGAATAGCAACCGCGACAGGCGGGTGATTTGCTGTGTCATTGATTTCAACAGTTGCACTTACATCATCATATTGTGCCGGGTCCCCGTTATCAACAACACGCAGGGTAATTGTATATGCGCCCGGTGATGGATATCCGGGGTTAATCGGGTTTTGCCCGGAAGCGTCCGGCGTGGTAAAGTTAATTCCATTTGATGCGTCCCAATCCCATGAATAAGAAACAATGGACTTATTCGGGTCCTGATGGTAGGAACTATTTCCAAATACCTGAAATGCTGTATTCGAAGGACGAGGTGAAACCGGGTCAATAACTGCAACAGGTGGAGGAATAACAACACCCTGTGTTAAGACAAGAATTGCAAAAGATGAATTCAATGGATCACCCATATAACTCGTCGGTGCATAACTTGCATTTCTGGGCCATGAACCATTCGAGTTTTGTTTCCACGTTGCGTTATTCAAAAGATGGTCAACATATTCTGCATACCAATCGTGGGTACCGATGAATTGTAAACCGGTATGGTTATCCATGATACGCATACCTTTTGCTACACCATACATAGCGTATGTATTGCCATAAAAATGATTTGACCAACTATACGCATCTAAGTTCCCGGAATTCCAGTTGTTATTTAAAAAATTAATTGCTGAAATAACTGAAGCGCTGGATGAATTCTCCCCCTTATAGACTAACGAACCGATACCAGCAGCTGTTTTTGTTATATTGTTCCAGTAACTCATTTGAGAATAACCGAAACCGCCTGTGCCATCTTGTGTATTAGCAAGAGTGTATGCAAGTTCCGATTTCACAAATGAAGGCGCTACAATTCCCCAACTTTTTTCAGCGGCTTCTAAATTTAAAGCGGGCCACTGCGTTGTTGAATTATCTGCATCTCCGTAGTTCGCAGTTGCAACACCGTATCGCCAACCACCGCGATATGCTGGAGTTCCGCTTTCTGTCTGGCTAAACGCCCATTGGTCAACCATATCAACACCATAATCATAGAATGTTTTCCCGGCATATACTCCTACAGTTATAGTGTCAAGTTGTGCATTTGCAGCATTGTTATGCGCACCTATTACAGCCAAATTTGCAATACCATTCACATACGTTGCATGACTGGAACCTTCCAGATATGCGCCTTTTCCATCACCATCTGTGTCGGGATTACCAGCAGTTTGTGCATAGATATTGTACTGTGAAGCTCCCGAGAGAAGATAATTCAAACCTAAACGTACATATTCTGCATAAATATCACGGTCGAAATCGTTTGTCGGCTTGTGACCATTCTCCTCAAAACAGAGTAATGCCGCGCCGGTAGATGCTTTTACATTTGAATTATCAGCCCAATGACCATCACTATACTGGTTCTGATAGAGATACAACAATCCTTTTTCAATCGCCATGTTAACACTGATTGTGGTGGTTGCCGCGGCATACACTCGGATTACGGATGAATCGGAACTCACAGCGCCTAATGCATCGGTGACCGTCAATTTCATCATTTTGTTTCCGGCAGTGGCATAGGTATGATTCGCCCCAATCATCCGATTATTCGGTGAAGAAACACTTCCGGTAGTATTCGTGCCATCTCCAAAATCAAGAACGTAAGAGTATGGCCCCGTCCCTCCGTTCGCATTACCCCAAACCATTATCTGTTGACCAGCCAACGCATTACCATAGGTTGTACTTGTTGTATAACTTGGCATAGTGTTCACGCGCAATTGATTAATTGCTGAGGATGAAATTCCTACTGCATCTATCTCATTATAGCCGCCCACTGCCGGAGAATTGATTGCGATTCGTACTTCTGAAACATTGTATGCTGTTGATGTAAAATTCACACTGAATATTCTTGACGAACTACCCGCACTTACCGCACTGCCCGACCAAACAACTTCCCACAAAGAAGTGCTGGGATTTTTAACGTAGATTGTATCAACAGCACCGGGGTTATACGTTTCCCAAATTGCAATGCTTGATACGGGTGCAGGATTGTTGAACAAGAATTCAAGATATTCTCGTTGTCCGTCAGGGCTGCCAGAAGCCCATGCATAGCTATTATCACCGTAATTTGGATATACATCTGGCGCACCTAATGCTCGTGCCGCCGACCAACTCGTCCCGCTGTACTGGGTACTATATGCCAACACCGTTGATGCATATCGAATAGACGACATCAGACTTTGTTGTTGTACCATCTTTTCTCTCCACGATTCTTCCGGTGTCATAGTTTCCACCGGAGTCACCATCTTTGGAGGTTCATAATTGTTTAATAAATCTTGTCCTTGCTGTAGAATGCTATTTTGATTTTGAGCAAACAAGATATTTGTTCCTGTCAACATTGACACCACACAAATGAATGCTGTTAATGAACGAAGTATCACTTGTTTCATAAGAGATTCTCCTCTATTGTTTTGAATGAGTAATATTTATTTAAGTTCTAAATTTAAAAACTCCATTTATTTCAGCGCATGTTCAAGCGCTAACAAAGCATACGCTGTTGCTAATTCCTTTTTATTTTCCCACCAACGATTGTTTTTGTTTACCCAAAAACCCTCGCCGTCCTGAATGCTGATAATCTTTTCAATCATCTCTTTTCGCCAGTTGCGCTGTTTGCCCGATGAATCGGTGATGACATCATCGCCATACACATCAAGCGCTTTTGCCATTGTTTGATAATAATAAAACAGCCCTTGCTCACCCATCTCAGGATTTTTTTCAACAGTATAATTTTTTTGAATCCATGTAAAGACTGCCTGAACTCGTTCGTCCTCTTTTTCCAATCCGGAATAAATAAAACTCTTCATACCGGCGTAGGTCATACTTCCGTATGAGGTGTATGAGCCTGCCTTGCTTTCACTCGGACTGTAAATGAATCCACCGTCATCCCCTGCCCATGATTGTTTGTTCGTTTTGAAATTCTGACATCGCTCAATAAAGACAATTGCATTATCCCAAAACAACTGAGCGCTAACTGCGAGATTTGTTTTCGTCCCGGAATATTCCTGTTCCTTACCGCTTGCTTCACTGACTTTTTTATAATTTTCCGATTCCTTCATTGCTTCAATCGCCCACTGTAGGTTTGATAAATCAGGCCGTTCTTTGTCTTTATATCCGATACCACCGAAGCGAGCATCCTCGGCGGTAACTCCGCTTGCTTCGCTGTATTGAAGTGAAAGTAAAAAGTCGCGCGCCTTCTGAATTGCATCTGTGTATTTCTGATTTTTTGTCTCCGATAACGCCATCAAACAAATTGCAGTATTATATCCTGCAAGGTCATCAATATAAATTCCACCATTTGGTTTTTGGCATTGAAGAATAAAATCTATCCCTCTCGCTACGGAGGTATTATTTACTTCGCTGTACCCTTGCGGGCTGTTGAGAAATGTTGAAACCGCAAGCGCAGTAATTGCCGGATAATGAGACCATGAACCGTCTTCTGCCTGATTCTTCTCGAACCACTTCAATCCGAAGTCAATTGAATGTTCAGCCTCTTTTCTCAAGGATATATCAATTTGCCCCTGCGCTTGTGATGTCACAGAAAGACAAAGGTAAACCAGAAATAGAAAAAGGATGTTTTGTTGTAATGTTTTCATAATAGCGTTGTTGATGTCTCAATGCAAGCAAGCACGAAAAATCTGTCAAAAAATACAATAATTTGATTTATCTCCGTGTTACAGAAGTCACAAACCAATTTTTAAACTCAAAATAACATTTCGTCCCGGCGAATAAACTCCAGAGCCGTGTATTTTATAATGCCGGTCTAAGACATTTTCCAACATCATGTTTGCCGATAATTGCTCGGAAAAAGAATATCCCCCTCGGAGATTCACAATCCAATATCCGGCTGTACCGTTTGGACCGATACGAAAATCCTTTTTATCATTAGTCGAGAGATGTGTTTGCTCGGTTGCAAATAAATTCTGGTACTCGAACCAATATTTCTCTTCTTGGAAAGTCAATCCAATGATTCCTCGAAACGGCGGAATCCTTGAAAGCGGTTCATTATCTGAAGTATTGGTTCCTTCCGTCCAACTTAGTTCGGAACGGAGTGATAGGGTGGGTGTAAGTCTATACCTCCCGGAAAAATTAATGCCCTGAATTTTCGCTTCACCGACATTCTGTCTTTGATACACACGCAAGCCGGATAATGAATCATCGCCGTTATATATCCCGGGTTTAGGAACGATGAGGTCTGTATAATTTGATGTATAGAAAAACAGAGTTGCGTTCGATTTTTCATCCTGATATTTCAACCCGGATTCGATATTGATACTTTTTTCCGGATGTAATTCAGGACTCGGCGTATCAAACCGTGCACCCGCGCCCGAACCTGATTTTCCGAATACGGCAATATCATCAACATTGGGTGCGCGAAATCCTTGAGAAATTCCTGCAATAAAATTGAGATGATTTTCCACTACTTTATAAAGACCGTTGAGACTGAATGTTACATCGCTCGGAGTGCTCACTGTCTCCCCAAACGGTACACCTAGTGTTCCCTGGAACTTGAACGCACTATATCGGACACCAGCAATAACGGAAAATGGGTTGTATGAAAATTGATTTTGAAGAAATGCGCCGAATGTTCTGTATCGTGTTCCATCCGGGAACTGAGATTTCACCGAACCGGAAAAATTCGTTGCTAAATTCACCGTATCTCTTCGACTGGAAACGTAATCTGAATACCATTCCAAACCATATGTCAGTAAATTCTGCTCATTCAAGGATGAATGAAGTTCGACTGAAGCCCCTACTGTTTGAATCTCATCCATGTCTCGTGTTTCCATTGTTGGTTTCTTCGTGGTGATTTCTTCACGCCCCTCCACCTGACGGTTATAACTCAACGTAACTCTCATCAGTTGAACAAACTCTGTTATGCCGTACGCATCATACGAAAGATACGATAGTTCCCTTCGCTGAGGATTGAACATATATTTTTTATCATCGCCCGATGCAATTTTATCCGTTCTCGGAACATCCTCATATTGTGTAAACTGATATGAGGCATTCAATTCATCCTGTTCGTTTACAGAATATCGTAACTTCACATCTCCTTCATAACCGGAAAAACCTGTGGCTGGTTGAACTCCCTGACCACTCCGCAAATCCTCATGCTTTCGATAGCCGCCTCCGAGATTCATACTGATATTTCCAACATGCGTTGTATAATCTAACCGACTTACACCACTCTGGTCAGCAGTTGAGAGCGTGGTCAGTAAACGCACACCAGAAACAGACTGATTTTTTATATCTCGCGTAATGAGGTTCACTGTTCCGCCTAACGCATCACTCCCAAATAACACCGAACCGGGACCTTCCACAATTTCGATTCTATCAATAAGAAACGGACTGACTGTATTTAAGTATTGATTCGGACCAAAACGAAATGTGGAGTTATTCAATCTGATTCCATCTACTAATAATAGCACCTGATTTCCTATCATCCCGCGAATTATCGGAGCGCCGGCGCCGTAGTTTGTTTTCTGCACAGTAATGGAGGGCGATTCGGACAGCGCATCGGGTGTAAAACGCGTGGCTCTCTTTTCAAATTGCTCTTGCTGAACCGTTACGATTTCACGGGGGATTTCAAAACTGTTTTGTGAAGTACGGGTTGCTGTAATAACCATTTGCGGAAGGGGAAACACTTTGTCTGAATCAGAATCCAAACGCACATCTGAGTTTCCTTCAGTCATTTCTTGAAAGAGAACAGAAGTTTGTGAATTGATTGGACGAAAGAACAACTCTTTTGCATCGTAAGCGCTGAGAACTGTTTGTGTAGTCAAGAGAAATATTAAGAGATAAGATTTTGTTTTCATATAAATCCTAAATAAATGTTGTGAGTAGTGATATTTTTGTTGACTGCAAAACTGAGAGAAAGAGCAACTCAAATTTTCATTTGAGAATATTATTCCCAAAAATAGTCAGGTGACTACTTTTTAGATAAGGTTTTGATTGTAAGTGTAACCGGAGTTCCTTTTTTCGGGACAAGTTTTTCGTTCACTGTGTACAGTTCGTCATTCGAACCACCCTGTAAAGGATTATCAAAAATTGTGAATGGGTCGTGGAATGTCGTAATCAACGATTTTTCCTGGTCTGCCATAAATCTTCCTTCGACCATTTTTGACCCGACAAAAACCCATGGCGTATGTTCCATAGAAGTTGACTGTTTGACATCCCAAATTAAATCCTCAGCACGAACCGTTATATCGTTATTCTCATGCTTCCATGTTACCCAAATTTCTACCGAGTCGCCCTGGGGCGTACTTGGGTCCCCCTGATATTCAACACCCCCCTTGTATTTCAGTCCCAGCAAAATCATTGCAACTTGAAGATGATATGGAACGACATCGAGGACAATGACACTCTCATGCGTTTTGCCGCCTGTCGCACACGCGAGTAATTCAATTATTCCTTTTTCCATATTGAATGTACCATTGAGTTTCACAGTACCATCAAGACTATTGAGAATCAGTTTTCCAATACGGTACGTATTCTCACTGATTTTTTCAATAGGATTTTCCTGAGTTTGGTTTGATTTATCAGCAGAATCAGGTTCTTGTGCAATAAGGCTTTGCACGACAAATAGAAATAAGAAAATAATAATGGTCGCTATTGATTTTTTCATTGAATTACTTTTAAATATTCTCTATAAATAATTATGAATTATAGAACCTGATTGCAAAAATAAAATGATAATGAATACGGCAATGCAATCGCCGTCAGAGCGGTTAGATGACTTGTGGTGTTACTTTAGGAGTAACATTTTTCCAGTGGCAAAATATTTTCCGGATAATGAAATTATTCTATAGAAGTAAGGACCTGACGGTAAATCATCACCGGTAAAACTAAGTGAATGGTTTCCTCGTTCAAGTTCCTTGTTTTGTATCAAAGTATGTACCTCTCGCCCAAGGATATCAAATACTTTTACAGTAATAAATTCATTTTCAGGTAAATCAAAAATAACAGAAGTTGAAGGATTAAAAGGATTGGGATAATTTCGTGATTCTAAATTTGTAATTGCTGAGGTTGAAGTGTTCAAAAGCGTGCCTGTCCCGAAACGTAACACAACCCCGGCTTTCCCGCCAGCCCACACAATAGTGCTATCCACAGCGCTGATTGCACGAAGTTGTTGCGTCGTCGGTGCAAACTGATTTGACCATGACAACCCGCCATCGTTGGTAAAGAGTATTGTTCCTTTTGTTCCAACTGCCCAACCATTCGAAAGGTCTGTCATCTTCACTGAATAGAGTAATGCCGCTACACCAGAAGCAACTGAATCCCAGTTAAACCCACCATCGGTTGTTCGACGAATAGTCCCGCGCTCACCTACCGCAATTCCAAGATTAGCATCTGCAAAAGATAACCCGTATAGTGGTTTACCAGTAAGTGAAGGTAACGCTGTCCAAACGTCTCCGCCGTCGGTTGTGCCGAGAATGATTCCCGTAAATCCACACACCCAACCTGTGTTTGCATCTGTAAAATACACATCGTTCAGAGTTGCCGGAATTCCGGATAACTGAGATACCCAACTCGTTCCACCATTTGTCGTCTTTAAAATCGTACCTCTGGAACCTACCGCCCATCCGGTTGAAGCATCGGTAAAATACACTCCATTAATATTTGCATTTGTACCAGCAATTCGTGAAAGCCAGACTCCTCCGCCGTTCACTGACTGGTATATTTTTCCTCTATCTCCAACAACAACAACATTGGAAGTGTCAAATGCAAATACATCGCGCAAATACCCGGAAAGCGTAATTGATTTACTCGTCCAGTTACGTCCGCCATTTGTCGTTCTGTACACAGAACCGGACGCGCCAACCGTCCAACCGGAAGATGTATCCGGAAAATGCATTGACCAGATATCCGCATTAAAACCGCGCGATGCTTTTGTCCATGCAGTTCCTCCATTCGTTGTTTTCAAAATACTACCGCTCAGTCCAACAGCAAAGCCATTATTCACATCAAGAAACTTAATACTCGACAGCCACTCATATGATGAAACGCCCGAACTTTGTGTTACCCATGTTGCGCCGCCATTATTTGAACGGTAAATTTTTCCGTTACTTGTAACAACCCACCCCGTGTTAGCATCAATAAAAAATATTTCTGTTACCCACTGCGGAAATGAATTTACAACATTCCAGGTTGTACCGCCATCAACAGTCCGACATACGGTTCCGCTTTTACCTGCCGCCCATCCTGTATTCGCGTCAAGAAAAAAAACTGTGGATAGTGTGTTGGATGTATTCGATGTTTGTAACGTCCATGTACCACCCCCATCATTCGAATAATAAATTTCACCAGCATCACCGACGAGCCAACCTTCATTTCCCGGTGATACAAAATCAATATCACGTAAAGTTTTCGTAATAGAAAGTGATTGAAGGGACCATGATGCACCTCCATCGTTGGTTTGTCCTACCATACCTGCGTTTCCGACAATCCATCCTGTGTTTGCATCTAAAAAGCTAAGATTGTTCACTGAATGACTGAACGTGGTTGGCAATTTTGACCAACTTGCGCCTCCGTCATTAGTTGTGAGAATAGTACCATACAGTCCACCTGCAAAACCGATATTGTCATCAATCATTTCTATGCACGTCAGTCTGTTTTGTGATACTAATGAGGCGGGAAGAAATGACCATGTTGTTCCGGCGTCGGTAGAACCAACGGCAGAACCAAATTGCCCAACTGCGAGAATATTACCTGAGGGTGTTATCGAAAGTCCATACAACGCATTCCCCTGTGGATATGGATTTAACCAAAACCATAAATCGTTCGGGGAAACAAGACGGGAACTTTGCTCCTCGAAAGAATCCGAATCGTATTGACTTTCAAAAATTACCGATTGGTTTTCATCAACTGCATTACTGATAATTTCAATCTGCTTTTCACTTTGTTTGGAAATATTTTGTGCAAACAAAGTAGATAGCGCAATGAAAAACCACAACGCAAGAATAAAAAATAAATTCCCCCTCGTAACATATCGAGAGATAACATGTGATGATAAACTCATGATTGTAGGTTCTTAGCGTTCAACCACTTCAAAGTTAACATTTTCAACAATGTCACCTTCAGGTCTAGCCCGAACTTCAATATTTACCTCTGATTGAATTGGACGCAGACCCGCGGCAGTTAATTCATCACGAGCGATGGAAATGACGTACCGACCGGGAGGCACACCAATAAAACTAAACTCACCGGTTGAAAACGTTTTTGTTTTCATACTGAATGTACCATCGCTGATTGTGACAGTGACTCCTTCAGTTGCCTGTCCTGAAATTCCGGCAACGGTTTGTGTCACTTTTCCATTGATAATACCACCGACAACGATTGGCAAGTCTGCCACCTTCAAAATATTGGGGTCGGGCATCACAGATACTGCACCAAATCTCGGAATCCAGTGTGGGTCTTCATACGATTGTTTTGGTAAATAACCAATGTAATTTTGGTAAGCCTCAGCATTAGGAATCATGAGACCGCTCTTTGTTTTGTAGCCGATACCAGTAACTTGAGGACCATATGTTTTCACTGAAACATCAGGAATATATCTTTCTGAACCATCTAATAATCCATTAGAATTTTGGTCAATGAATGGGCGAAAATGAATTGCAGATCTTCCAAGACGCAACCGATTATCAAAGAAGAAATCGGTCAGAGTACTTGAAGTTAGCGCACTTCCACTTAACACTTGGTTATACTGGAATTCTCCATCGACACGCATTCCACGAACATCAATACGTAAGAACGGCAAATCATAGGACAACTGTATGAATGCTGATACAAACGACGGTAAAAACGAACGATTGTACGACCCTATCACAAGCAAATTCTTCCCTATTCCACGACTTGCAGTCAACTGCACATTTTGCAATTTTTTTGCTTTATGGTCATACTGGATTGCAGCCGAAACAATAAAACTCAAAGGGGCTCGTACGGAAGAACTTAACCGTGTTGTCCAAAAATCAGAAAATCTGTCACTAGAATAATTAATCCTTCCGATATTCATACTGATGGACAAGCGCAATCCTTGAGTATAACCTTCAAGTCGGGGTAGTATTGCACGGCGACGAAGAGCCTCATAAATGCTTTGCTCTGCTTGTGCATTAAACACAACACCGTAAGTATTAAAATAAAACGGAACATTGACAGATAAACTCGTTTGTTCAATCGCCCTACTTAAGTTAAGAGGTGAAGTTCGTTTATACCAGTAATGGGCGAACGTAATATATGCTTGCGAAGGAAATGAACCGTTCAATAAAAACTTTGAAGCAAGCAGAGGAGAAAAAGCAAATTCACCTAAAATACCGGGAGTAACTCGCAATGCTGCTTCCGCAGTTATTGCCGGGTAAAATTGTTGACCATCATCCCGGATATCAACATATTGAGCATCAAGTCCAACAGTCAATGATGATGATGCACCATAATCAACTCTACCTTTTGCATAAAAATCTTTTTTGTAACGACGTAATTCTCCCCCCTTTATACTATACTGGAATTCTCCGGGTGGCACCATTAACTGTGAAACATTAAACCGATATCGTTGAATTTCCAGTCCGCCCCAATCATCATAAGCACGGACTTCAATATCGGAATTGCCATAAGGGATACCTAATTGAAATTTATATTGACCATCGGTCGAACCGGGATAGTAAGATAAAAGTCTACCACCTTGATAGAGTTCAACTTCCTGCGATGCAGGTGCATCAATAGAAAAAAGTTCTGATGCCAGCGTTAAACGTCTTGGCGCAGGACGATTTGTTACTTCGATACCTCTTATACTTCCAATGTACAAAGGCTCCAAATCCGGTTGCAAGTCACCTACAATTACTTGACGAACAATTTCACCGTCAAAAAAAGGCCACCGTATAAATCCTGTAAAATTATTTTCGGTAACTTTTTTATTATGCACTCCTTGGAACTTCCCTTGTAAATCCCCGCCAATAATATGCGTTCCAAATCCTATTTGATAGTGATGAAGTGGTTTTCGATGCTGTCCAACAATCGTATTAAACCGATAATCTACTCTCGCTCCGCCAAAGAAAAAAGGAGAGCGATCTAAACTTAACCCAGCGGTCGGCATTTCCTGGGTTTGGAACATTCTTTCACGGTTTTTTTGTCTTTTCGATATTGTTACGACAGGCATTTCCCTGGAACTTGTAATCGTAACAACTAAACGACGCGCATTATAATCGGATTTTATGCCAAAGATTTCATAAAGTAACTCAGTATCTAAATAAATATCCTGAGTAGAAATAATAAAGAGTTCATCTGTTATAGAAATCCTTCTTCCGCGAATTGTAGATATGCGATTATCAAAATCTAACGTATAGGCAGTGTCTTTACTAAGAAAAAAACCATTAACTTGACGCCTGTCAGCCGATACATTTAAATTAATGCGTAAGAATTTAAAGAGTTCGATTACCGGAAGATATGTACGACCATCTTTACGGAGAATAAACAATTCGACACTCCCCGCGCCCTTTAATCGTAATTCGACAGGAATAGACTCTTCATTCGAAGAACTTGTTGCTCCTTCACCTCCGGCATATAAACTCGTACCGAATGAACAAGTAAGCAAACACAAAATGATTATAAGTATCCAGATTTTGGTCATTGTAGTGTTATAGGAAATGTCCAACGTTGTGGTTCTGCATTCACCAATAAATCTGCGCGAATATCTGTGCGCTTTGTTACTGCCGTTAATTCAAGCGTATATGGTCCCCCTCCTGTAAAATCGGTTGGTATTTCAAGATTCATTTTGAGGTCTTTGTAAATAACAAGATTTCTATCCAACGTCCCAACAACCCTACCAGAGCTATTAAGAACTCTGCATTGCAATGTACCCCAGAAAGAAGAATTTCCAACACGTTTAAAATTTGCCTGCGTTTTAACCAAACCACTTTCGCGGTTAATATCTTTTATTCCAACAAGCTCAATTCCGGCAACTACTGGTTTTACGCGATAATGAAGAGGTACGGTAACAACTGTAATCATTTCAATAGCAGGACCTCTTCGATTTTTTTGCTGTATTGATTTAGATATTTTGGGTGTAACAATCATTTTTGCCCAATACTCGCCCGGTGGCATACCACTGGGTGGGTTAGCAAATATTCTTACACCTTGAGACTCTGATGGACCTAGTATAAATCTCGATGGATAAGCACGGATCCAATTAACCATCGAACGGTCGTCTGCCTGCAATTGGTCAGGCATTAAAATTAATATTTTCCCTGTATCGTCTGTTGAATGATAACCATATTTTAGTTCAATGGATACTTCCATTGTTTGATCCCCGGAATTACTTATTGTTAATACACCGGATTTCGATGGTGCATCAATAAATAAATATTGTGGACGTACTACAACACCAGCATCAACTTCACATATCGGTATGATGAATAATGCTGCAATTATTACAAAATAAAAAAACCTTGTTCTCATCTTCGTAGTCAAATGATTATCATTCCTTAATTCAGCCACATTCGGAAACATAAAAATAAAAAGGGGACTTGACGGGATACATTTCGAGTCATGTCAAACCCGCAAATCCCCTCACTTACGTTTCTAGGTTAAATATTATAGACCAGTGTAGTAAGCATTGGTGAGAATTTGACCAACATATGCATCACCAGCGATGTTTGTGTTCGCAGGAACTGTGAACACATAACCGAGGCGAAGATTGCAGGTACCACCACCACCGAGGTTGAAGGTGTTGGTTACGTTCGGATTGAAGAAT